>CAYVPX010000062.1:0-9212 GCA_964453935.1 uncultured bacterium
TTATCAAAGAAAATTGGGGCGGCTACCTCGCGCCGCTGCTTTCGCGCATTTTGATCAGCCTGGATTTTATCCGCGAAGAACAGAAAGCGCGTTTTGACGCGGGAACCTTTGGACCCGGCCCCCCGCATGTGATTGAGTTCGAACCGTCGGAAGATGATTACTATTATTTTTTTGGGGGGAGGGATGTTTAGCACAGGATAGAAGTATTAACAAAGAAATAAGTACGGTTATAATTTTTTTTATTCTCATTTATAAATTATAAAGAATTATACTAAATTTTTCAAGATTTTTTTTAAAGTTTTTAATATATCTTCCGTAGCAATACTTAGTTTAACAAAATTCTTTTCTGCTATAACATCCACTTTATATATTTTTTTTAAAACACGGTATAATAATTTAGGATTTGACATATAAAAAACAAGAAAGTTATCTTTAAATACAATTTTCTTAATATTAAGTATATTGGAGGCAATTTTTATCCATTGGAAATCTAATAGGGGGAGTATTTGATCGTATGCCGTAGAATAATTCATTGCGGTAACTTGCCGGAGCTGCAATAATTCTTCGAAATTATCTGTTTTAATTATATCAAGATATAATTTCTGCCTTTCAACATTTCCTTGAACTGCTTCACTGGGGATAAAAGGGAAAAATCCTAAGTCAATTACCGTTTCACTGGGAATAAAGTCACTTTTTTTCATTTTCTCAACCAGGGTAGATAGTATTTTCATATACATGCCCAGACCTATATTGCCAACTTTCCCCCATTGTTTTTCTCCTAATAAATTTCCTATTCCTCTGATTTCAATATCTTTCATTGCCAAATTGTATCCCGAACCTAATTCCTGGTACTGTCGAATATATGTCAATCTCTTTAATGCAGTCGGTGGAAGATTTTCAAAACTATCTACAAATATATAAGCAAATGCTTGACGATATGATCTTCCAATACGTCCACGAAGTTGATACAATTGCGCTAATCCGAAATTTTCGCCATTATTTATAATCATGGTATTTACATTTGGAAGATCTATCCCGATTTCAATAATAGTAGTTGACAATAAAAGATCATACTGCCCTTTTTTAAATTCAAGCATACCTTTTTCCAACTCTTTTGCAGATAATCTGCCATGAAGGATCTTAATTTTCAGCTGAGGAATATATTCTTTTAAAAGATTTTCAATTTTTGGTAGTTCGGAAATATTATTATGTATGAAAAATATTTGTCCGGAACGTTTTAATTCCTCTAATATTGCACTTTTAACAATATTGGGGTTGAAAATATTGACAAATGTTTTAATTGGTACTCTTCCCAGCGGCGGAGTTCTTATTATTGAAATAGGACGAATTTCAGATAGTGAAAAGTAAAGTGTTCTGGGTATGGGAGTTGCGGTCATAGTAAGGGTATCAATATTATTTTTAATTAAACGGATCTTCTCTTTATGTTTGACACCGAATCTTTGTTCCTCGTCTATTATTAAAAGTCCTAATTTCGAAAAATGGGTTTCATCTGATAATATTTTATGCGTGGCAATGATAATATCAATTGTACCATTTGCCAAATCCTTGAAAACATTCTGAGACTCTTTTTTCGAAACCATTCGGGATAACATTGCTACCCTTATGCCATATTTTTCAAAACGATTCTTAAATGTAATATAATGCTGATCACATAAAACGGTTGTTGGGGTCAACACTACAACCTGTCTACCGTCATACACAGATTTAAAAGCTGCTTGTAATGCTACCTCGGTTTTACCAAATCCCACATCTCCCACTAATAACCTATCCATTGGCGTATCTTTTTCCATATCTTTTTTTATCTCATCAATTGCAGTTTTCTGATCATCGGTAAGTTCAAATTGAAAATCCGTTGCGAAAGCTTTATGTATATCCTCATCCTTTGAAAATGAAATCCCCTCTATAACATTACGCTTAGCATATAATTTTGTGATCTCAATTAGCATTTTTTCCATTGATTTTCGGGCATTTTTTTTCTTTATTTCCCATGTTCCTTTATTTAATGAATCAAGGGTAGGAGAAAGGTCATTGCCTGAAATGTATTTATGAACATGTTCTAATTGACCGGCGGGTAAGTACAAACGCTGGTTGTCCTTGTATTCAATTGTAAAATAATCTCCCCGAATATTTGCAATGATCTTATTTTCTATACCTAAATATCTGCCAATCCCATATTCCTCATGTACAATATAATCACCGATTTGGATATTCTTTAATTCTTCCTCAAAAAATTTGGGGAATCTGGGTTTTAAAACGGATTCTCCAACCTTTTTAAACTCACGCTCAGACAGAAAAACTAATTTTTCTTCTTCCAACACGAAATTTTGATATATATTTTTATGAAGAAAATGGAGTTTCGGCTTTACTTTTTTTCTTAGCAAAATATTCTGCAGGATCTTTTCATATTTTTTTATTTTATTTTTATTTTTTATAAAAAAGATAATTTCATAATTTTTTTCTATCCATGTTTCAAAATGCTGAGAAAAGAGAGAAATATCTCTGGAAAGATCCGATATAGGAGCCGCATCAATGGAAAAATCCGTATTAGGATCAGTGTAAAACTCGTAAATAGAAATCATATTTCTATAATGTAATAATGATTCTGCTTGTTTAATCGCTTTATTCGGCAGGTAATTACTGCCTTGTTGGTTTAAGAAACCAATTCTTTTTTCTATACGTTCAATAGAATCAATAATAACAACATCTGTTTTGCTTATAAGTTCCAAAAATAGTTTCTGATTTTTAAAATTCATTTCTTTTGGAAAGAGTGTTATTTCATCAAGATTATTCAATATCACTTGATTATCAGGATTATATGCATAAATTCTCTCTATTTCATCATCAAAGGTTTCAATTCTAATGGGATGTTCCATATTTTCCAAAAATAGATCTATAACATCTCCACGTATAGAATATTCTTTTTTTACCCAAACATTATCAGTTCGAGAATACCCGTTGGCCTTTAAGAAGCGTATGAGCTTATTACGGGGTAATTGTAAATTCTTACGGAAATTTAAAACATTATTTGTTATTTCTTTCTTTGAAGGAATATTCATAAAGAGAAGTTCAAATGGTAGAACAATAAAATTAGGTATTTGATTATTATAAAGTCGGAACAAAGGAGAAATGATATTAGGGTCAAGTGAAGTATTTTTAAAAAATAACATTGGCTCATTGGGGTATAGCTCTTTTAATAATTGTTCATAATTTGATACTGCAACAGGCGAAAATGTAATAAAAAAGGTATTTACAGAAGAATTTTTATGAGCCATGAACGATAATACACAATTTAAAAATGATGAGTTAGACGAAATCTTGCTGTGAATATGTTTTTTAATATAAATTTTAAAAAAATTATTAAATAGTTCTTTTTTCCCCAATATTTTGTTTAACATATTTACAAAGCCACAATTTTGTGAATAAAAACCACCCTCTTACTATCCATTGTTTTTTCCATTGGCGTATATAATATCTTATAGTGTTTTTTTAAGTCAAGACTTTCTTTTAAATTCCAGTTATATAATGATATTCCAAAAAATATAATCTTTCCACTATTTAATTCCATGAATAAAGATTTTCCTTTTGCGCCGAAATGCCGTATTTTTTTTATCTCAATATTCGTATCCAAAAAGGTCGGCGGTGGGAAATTTTTATCATAAGGACCCATATCATGAAAAAGCCCCAGGATTTTATTGTTTATCATAGAAACAGATAATTTTTCATCGTAATAAAAAATGTCATCTGTGGGAACCTCAATATTATTATACCAAATCTCGAATTTCTCAATAAATTCAGGAATATTGTATGGCGCAATAGTAAAACCTACAGCTTTATTGTGTCCGCCGAATGACTCAAAAAGTTCAGGATTCTCTTTAAAAAAAGGCAAAATGTCCCCATTGATAAATCTCGAAGACCCTATCATAGGATCCTTTTTAATTAGTACTATTGCAGGAACATCATAGGTTTTAGAGAGCATGGAAGCTATCATTCCTCTTTTGTCATTCATTTTTCTATCGATGATCACCACCTTGACCTTCCCATTGGGATTTAAATCCTTCCCCAGGTGATTATCCCTTATTTTTGCCAGAGAACTTGTACCTTTTTTAAAACCCAATTTTATCTTTTTATAATAAAAGAAGCGATCCAATTCATCAAATTCTTCATTTCTAAATTTTGAATTTAAGATAGGTAACAATTTATTGATAGTAAAATATGAATTCATTAAATACGAACTATAACTGACGTCATGTAAAATATCACTAAAATTATAATGATGCTCCATGTCGCGCAAGAACAAATAGTTTAATCCTTCTATTCTCATGCGATCCGAATAAGTCGTAATATAATATATTAGTAAAGAACTGTCATTGGATCTGTTCTTAATATTGTTTATTTTTTTCAAGATCTCAAGAAATAATCGGTATAGAGCTTTGGTATCATCGGTAGCATGGTGATATGGTCCCTTATATAGATGTAGACTCTCCACAATTGATGATAAAGCATAAGATCCCAGCCCTTTAAAATAATTTCTTGACATAATAACAGTATCATATAACATATTATTAACGTGCGGGATGCCGTATCGGCTGAAATATTCATTAATAAATGATACATCAAAATTTACATTATGTGCTACAAGAGGAGTATCTCCAATGAATTTTTTAAATAATATCATTACTCTTTCAGGGTCTTTTCCTTTTTCTTCAAGTAAATTATTGTCTATGCCAGTGATCTGAGTAATCTCACTTGGTATTTTCCTATCGGTTTTCAAATAAGAGTGAAAATAGGAAATTATCTCCCCACCCTCTATTTTATATGCGGCAATCTCTGTAATATCATTAAATTTTGCCTTAAATCCCGTTGTTTCGGTATCAAAAAGCACATATTGCTGTGCAAATTTTTCCTTTTTAATTCTTTGAAATTCCCTTTTTAAGAAATAAGCAAGACCGCCGGTTGCCATGGATACATTATTTTTTTTATTAGGAATAAGATAAACGATATTCTCCACTTCTTCAAAGTCCTGTTTATGATGATCGATAACAAGTGTTTTTATATTATTTTCGCTTAAAAATTCTAAGCCCTCATTTGAACTTTGACCCATATCTAAAAGGATCACTGCTTCATAACCGTCTGCAATGACTCTTTGTGCATCCTTTGCAGTAAAAATGGGAATATTATGCCAAAACATTTTATTGTTTATATTTGCCGTAGCATTTTCCTCCGAGAAAATTTCATAGGTTATTTTAAAAGCCCCATAACCGTCAAGATCACTATCGTATATAATCAACGTTTTTAATTTGTTATCAATGATATTAACCAAAAATTTTGCCGCACTATTTAAATTGGTTATATTCTCAAATTCCAGATATAATGGTATATTCCCTTTAATATATGGTAATAGTTCTATTTTATTTCTTCTTAATAAAAACCTTATTTTTTCTTTATCCACATTATATTCAAAAGCTAATTTGCCGGATAATTTTTCATTAAGAGGGTATTTTTTGAATTTAATCATTGTTGAATAAAGATTCAAAGAATATATTCAAATTCTTTTCCACCTTTTCTCCCATTTCCACAACTTCGTCGTGGTGTAATATTTTTTTGGATATACCTGTTCCATAATTTGTGCAAATACTTATCCCAAGGACAGACAATCCTAATCTTTTTGCCATTATTATCTCAGGTACCGTGGACATTCCTACTAAATGTCCCCCCAATTTGCTTACCATTGCAACTTCTGCACTGGTTTCATAAGTAGGACCCGTTAAAAATACATAAACACCTTTTTTAAAGGGAATTTGTAATTTTTTAAAAATATTTTCAGATTGTTTTATCAATTTTAAAGAGAAAGGTTCATTCATTGCAGTAAATCTTTCACCAAAATCAATATCATGACCTATGAGCGGATTGACTTGTGCAAAATTTATATAATCGCTTAAAAGGACCATTTCGCCTGGCATTATATCTTCTACAACACTACCGGCAGCATTTGTTAAAATAATATTTTTAATACCGAGAAAAAACATTAATCTAATTGAAAATGTAATTCCCCACGCTGTCTTACCCTCATAATAATGTGATCTGCCTTTGAAAACAGCAATATTTTTATGACCTATTTTATAAATATTTAAGAGTCCTTTATGGCCTTCAACTATTGGTAATGGGAAATGCGGAATTTTGGCGAATGAAATGGAAAAAATACTATCTCTATTATCAAAGATTTTCAATCCGGAGCCACTGATAATGGCATAGTCAATTGGTTTGTTAAACTGCTCCTTTAGATATTTTGCTGCAATTTCAGCTGCTTTCATACAATTTCACCAATTTGTTTTTTTAATAAGGTAGTAGTTAACAATTTAATGGTGTCTTCCACATCCTTTTTATTAACAATCTCAGAGGGGGTATGTATATATCTTGTCGGAACGGATATGCCAATAGTTGGGATCCCGTTTTTCACAAGGCTCATTGCCCCTCCGTCTGTACCACCATGAGGTAAAACCTCTAATTGAAATTTTAACTTTTCACTTTTAGCGGTTTCTATAAAGAAATTTTTTAATTTTGGATGCGATATTAATGACGAATCCATGATCTTAATAGTAGGACCGTTTCCTAATATCATATTGAGATAATATTTTTCTCTAATATCATCACTATCCGTAACATCAACCGCAATAGCTATTTTAGGATCTACCGTTGAAGCTAATGAACGCGCACCAAGTGAGGAGAATTCTTCCTGAACAGTGAATCCGAATGTAATAGAATTGCTTTTTTTCTTATCCTTCATCGCTTCAATTGTTTTTAATAGAACATATACACCGATTCTGTCATCCAACGCCTTAGCCATAATGGTATCACCAAGATTGATCATCTCTCTATGAAACACACCAAACGTGCCAATAGAAATCTGTTTTTCAGTGCTCGTTTTGTCTTTTGCCCCAATATCTACGAATAATTCCTTAAAATCAGTTTCTATCTTAGGCATTGTTTTTTGAGAAAAAACAGTTCCCCACTTATTGTTCTCAAAAAGGATTCTGCTTCCGAAGAGCCCCTCTTTATAAACACCGCCTATGGGCGTTATCTTTAAAAAGCCCTTTTGATCAATATAATTAACAACTACACCTACCTCATCCATATGAGCAGTAACCAATATCTTGCTTCCGGAATTTCCCATGGTTATCTTTACATTCCCATGTACATCCTTTATGGGTTTAAACCCATCTTTTTTTAATTTATTAAATATTATTTTACCAACCTCATCTTCTCGTCCCGAAGGACCAAATGCCTCGGTTAATTTCTTCAATAATTTAAGGTCAAAAGCCATTATTTACCTCCATAAAGTTTTTTCATTTGAAATTCCAAAAGTTTTGCTGTCCCTTTAACAAGTTTTATTGTATTCGCTACATCTTCTTTTCTGCACAATCCAAGTGGTGCATGGATATACCGTACCGGCACAGAAATACAAAGAGCAGGAATATTTTTTTGGTTTAATAAATAAAATGTTTCCGTTCCACCGGATGCGGTTTTTTTGAATTGATATGGGATCTTGTTTGACTTAGCAACACCTTCAACTATTTTTATTAATGAATTTGTTCCTATTGATAATCTGTCAACTACTGTTATAGCCGGTCCTTTACCTAAAAATGTTGAGGGGGACATTTCCGGAAAATCTTGTTCCAGATCATATGAAGTGGTTCCTTCGAGTGCAAAGCCGAATTCCCCATGGGCATATTTAAGTGCCGATTGCACTCCCCTTATACCAACCTCCTCCTGAGTTGAAAAAATACCGGTAATATTCATATCCCAATCCATCTTCAATATCTCTGTTAAAACATAACAACCTATTCTATCATCAAAAGCTTTTCCCCAAAGCGTATCATTTTTTTCAAATGCGGATTGATCAAATGTTGCTAAATCTCCAACAGATATTTTTTCCAGGGCTTCCTGCCTATTTTCTGCTCCCATAAAAATCCTCATGTCTTTTGTATCAATTGCCTTATCAGAGTGTTTGGAAAGATGGATAGGCGGAGACATTATTGTCCCTTTAATTTTATCTTTACCTACAATGACCCTTTTTGCAGGAAGTAATCTATTGTCTATGCCACCTAATTTTCTAAAGGAAAGTGTCCCGTTCTCATTTATCTTTGAAATTATAAAACCTACTTCATCCATATGTGCCGTTAAGATTATACCGTGATTTTTAATTAATTTACCTTCTTTAAAAGCTATTAAAGAACCAAGTACATCATTTTTGAAGGTTATTTTTTGATCATTCAACTCATTTTGGATTAATTTTGCTATTTCTTTTTCACCTGAAGATGGACCGAAAGCACTTGATAGCTCTAAGGCAAATTTCATTGAATACCCCCATGATCATATTCCATAACAATGATCTTACACAGTTCAATGGTTTGTTTTAATGTTTCAATTTTTACAATTTCAGATGGAGTGTGCATATTATAAATAGGATAACTTATACCAATAACCGGCTTGCCGCCATCCATTATTCTATAACCATATGCATTAGTTCCTCTCACGCTCTCTTCGATTTCATATTGGAATTTTATCGACTTTTCCATGGCTTTTTTCTCAACCTTTTGTGAATATTCTCTTGAATAATTTGGTCCATACATAATTGTAGCCCCTTTTTTTACGTCAAATGTATAATCACTATCGGCTAAATTTTGATTAGCAAAAGTTGCATCAATAACTACTCCTAAATCAAATGGAATAGAAGGCAGCGTCTGAGCTCCTCTAATCCCTACTTCTTCCTGAATTGTTACTCTTAATCCAACGGTCGCTTCATTATCATATAACTTCAGCCATTTGGAAAGCTG
Organism: uncultured bacterium; assembly: GCA_964453935.1. Taxonomy (GTDB): domain Bacteria; phylum AUK180; class AUK180; order AUK180; family AUK180; genus AUK180. The sequence continues at coordinate 8,856 of CAYVPX010000062.1, forward strand.
CAATAGAATATAAACTCCCGCTCTATTATCAATACCTGGCCCAATAACATAATTATTGACAATCTCAATATTTTTATCAAATATTACAGGATCTCCTATATCTACCAAACTTTTTAGCTCTTTATATGATAAACCCGTGTCAAAAAGCATTTGAGAAATTTTCGGGACATTTTTTCTCTCTTCAGGATTTGACAAATGCGGTGGAATTGTAGCAATCACACCCGGAACCTCTTCTTTACCTAAGATTATTAATTTTGTGCCAAGCATTATTCTCGGATCATGACCACCCACCGGTTTTAAATGAACAATACCATCCTTAGAGATTTTCTGGACGATAAACCCTATTTGATCGTAATG
>CAYVPX010000063.1:0-1819 GCA_964453935.1 uncultured bacterium
GTGGGGAAAAATTAATCTATAAATGTGAAATGGATGCCAGTAAAAAACAACCGAGCGTTCTATTAATTGAAACTCCAAATGCAAATCTTTACGGAGCAAAAAAAATTTACTGGGATATTCAAGACAAAAATATTGTTATTGAAATTTAATTGAATTATTTTTAATTTTATAATATAACAAAAAAAGCAATGGGGTGTAGTCTAATGGCAGGACAGCGGATTCTGGTTCCGTCGGTCGGGGTTCGAATCCCTGCACCCCAGTTAAGTGCCAGTGCCAGGTTGGGACTTTGTGACTTTTGATTTTAGGAGGAATTGATATGCCAAGACCCAGAAGAATTGAGGTTGAGGAAGGGATTTATCATATTTATAATAGGTTCGTTAGCGGGTTGTTTCTTTTCCAAAATAAATCAATCGTTAAATATTTTTTGAAAACGATCTTTGAAACTGCAAAAATTTATGAAGTTGATATAATTGCTTGGATGATAATGAGTAATCATTTTCATTTAATTATAAAAATACATAAGAAGAATCTTTCTAAATTTCTACAAAGATATTCAACTAATTTTGCAAGATTTGTAAATAAACAATTAGGAAGAAAAGGGCATGTTTTCCAATCAAGACATCAAAGTAAATTGATTCAAACGGATAAATATTTTTTAAATGTTTTGGGATATCTTTTTTATAATTCTGTTAGAGCCGGTATTGTAAAAGAACCATTCGAATATAAGTACACCAACTTAAATGATATTACCAATCCTAATAAAAATAAAAATTATGATATAATATATTCATATTTTGATGGCAAGAACAGAGATAAAGCAAGATTATTGTTCAAAAAATGGATAAAAAATTTGGATACAGACAAGAATATAGCATATCTAAAATCTATTACGAAAGGTCAATTTGTCATGGATTTTAATGAAAAAGAAAAAATATTTTCTAAAGTCGATAGGCGGGTTGAAAATAAGGGAACTAAAGATAAAAAAAGAAAAGAAGATTTCAAAAAAAATATCTATTCTTATAAAGATATAATGGAATTATTAAGAGAAGTAAAATTAACAAATGAATTATGGAAGAAAAAATGGCAATCAAAAGAAAAATTTAAATTGCATTTAAAATGGTTCCTATTAAGAAAATATGGAAATATGGAATACAAGAAGATTGCATATTTAGACAAAATTAGTAATCATAGTACAATTGTAAAAGCAATAAAAAGAATAGAAAATAATAAGAAAAAGTATAAAATAATATTGCGTATACAAAAAGAATTAGGGTTCGAAAAATGACAAAAGTCACAAAGTCCCAACCTGGCACCTTATGATAATAGTAGAAGGTAAAGGACACATTAAAGATCAATATTCCTCCCTATTACAAGATGAATCAAAATTAATAGGCAGTGCGAATATGCTTTTCTTTCCGGAAGAATTATCTGAAATTCCCGGTATGTTCAATATGTATTTTAATAATAAAAGCAGTAAACTACTGACAATTTCCGGTGGTAGAACAGGAATTGTTGGTGGTGCAGTTCCTGAGGATGACTACATTGTTTCCACAGAAAGATTAAAGGGGATATCTGATATAGTTTATGACGAGCCAAAAAAATGTTTTAAGATAACCTTGGAAGCCGGTGTTACTCTTGAAGAATTAAATCATTGCATCAATGATTATAATAAAAAGAACAAAGCTAATTTATTCTTTCCTGTAAATACTACAGAGACACTTGCTACCTTAGGTGGAATGGTATCTACCAACGCTTCCGGTTCTCATTCATACCGTTTTGGTAATATGAGAAATTATGTTCTTGGATTAAAGGTTTTTTT
>CAYVPX010000063.1:1919-9007 GCA_964453935.1 uncultured bacterium
ATTCATACCGTTTTGGTAATATGAGAAATTATGTTCTTGGATTAAAGGTTTTTTTTAAAAATGGTAGGATATTGGATGTGAGAAAAGGGCAATTCCCTTTGGAAAGCGGTGCAATTGTTTTTTATTTTGATGATAATACCAAGGGAAGCGTAAAGATAAAAAAATACAAATTTAATAAATTGAAAAAGAACAATGCCGGATATTATTATAATGACAAAATGGAACTTCTTGATCTGTTTATCGGATCAGAGGGTGATTTCGGGCTTATTGGTGAGATCACTTTAAGACTTATTGAAAGGGATGAGGTATTATTGTCGGTACTTAATTTTTTCCAAAATGAAAAAAATGCCTTGGATTTTGTAGAGGAGGTAAGAGAAGATAGTAGAATTTATGCCATTGAATATTTTGATATTAATTCCCTGTCATTATTAAAGCGACTTTCAAAAGAAAAACATATACCCAATATTAAAAAAAAGTACCAATATGCCATATATGTTGACTATGGGACTGATGAAAAAGGTGTTGATTTAATTTTCAATTCTTTGGAAAAAATACTAAAAAAACTCAATTCAAATATTGATGATACCTGGGTAGGGGATAATGAGAAAGAGATCGAGAAATTAACCTCATTCAGACACCTTGTTCCGGAAACCATTAATGAAAAGATCGGGCAATTAAAAAGTAAGATACCGCAAATACATAAGATCTCAACAGATTCTGCGGTTCCACATGATAAATTGAAGGAATATATGCGAACATATGATAAATATCTTGAAAAAAGCGGATTAGAATATTATGTTTTCGGACATATTGGAGATTCACATTTGCATATTAATATTATTCCCAAGACATTAGAAGAGTTGAAACAAGCAAAGGAAATATATGAGCTCCTTATGAAAAAAAGTGTTCAATTAGGGGGAACTATTTCAGCGGAACATGGTATAGGGAAGATCAAAAAAGAATATCTGAAATTAATGTATACCAAAGCCGATTTAAAAAAAATGGAAGATATAAAAAAGCAATTTGAGAATCTAAAATAAAATATAATGAAGCAATTGAATTATTTTTTCCTTTTTATAGTGTTTTTTTTGATTAATCTTTATTTTACAATAAAAGATCTCAATGTATTATTCATGATTATTGCAGCCTTTCTATTTTTTTTCACCGTTTCGATTTATTTTAATTATGAAGGTATAATTATTAGAATTAGTTTATGTCTTTATTCCGCATTATTCGTAATTATCTCCTTATTAGATTCAATCGGCATTATATCATCGGATTAGATATACGAATGTTTGCTAACACGAATCAAATTTAAACCTTATCTTTTAACTTGCTGGTCAAAAATTGGAAAAAATAGGACATTTAAAAATGAAATTAATAATACTTAAAATTATAAATAAAAATATATTGGGGAATAAAAATTGAAAAATATTGGCATATAAAATGCTGTTAATTAGGCAAATGGAATAAGGAGGTTGCATATGAAAAAAGCAATGTTAAGCATTCTGATTTTAAGCCTCATCTTCATTCTTCCCTATGCGGTTGATGAAAATGTGAAAAGCGCTGTTGAGCAGCAGGTTGGTTTTGGAAAGATCGATTGGGAAAAAGGTCTGGTCATATCCACAGGTTACGGTTCTTATAATCTTAATGATAAGAACACAGGTCGTGGTAGATTAATGGCTTTGAGAGCAGCAGAAATTGATGCAAAGAGAAACCTTGTCGAAACAATTGAGGGTGTAAGAATTAACTCACAAACATTGGTAAAAGATTTCCAAACAAAAAGTGATGTAATCTATTCTGAGGTCCAAGGCTTTTTACGGGGATCAAGACGACATGGAGATCCAAGATACAATTCTGATGGTACGGTTGAGGTTGATGTTGCAGTACCGCTTTATGGTCCTAACGGATTATTGGGGATATTAGCTCCCCAATTAGGTTTTGGTGATGTTGCAGTTCCGGATGTATCAAATCCGGTTTATAGCGGTTTGATCGTTATTGTCAAAGATGAAAATGCACGTCCGATGATGGCACCGGTAATAGTTGATGAGAATGGAAACAAGGTTTATGCAGCAGAATATGTCAATAAGGATTTTGCTTTGAAAATGGGTATTGTAGGTTATGGCACAGATGTTGATCAAGCAAAGAAAAACGATCGGGTTGCAGATAATCCACTAGTAGTTACAGCGGTTAAGACAGATGGAGATAATATTGTTATTTCCAATAAGGATGCAGATAGGATTAAAAAGAATAGTGAAAAACTTACATTTATTCAGCAATGTAGGGTTATGGTAATACTAAAATAGGTAGGGGGAATATATGAAAAACAAGATATTATTACTATTTTTTGTTGCTTTATTGATCTTTGCAGGTTGTAAAAAGCAGGTAATCAAGCCGGAATCGGTTCTTGACACACCTGAAAACCATTATAGAATGGGGGTAAGATTACTCGATGATAATAAATTACCGGATGCTTTTACAGAATTTGATCGTGCAATTAAAATGAATAGAAAAGCAGCTTGGGGTTACCTTGGTATGTCACTTTATTATGGTGCCAGCAAGGATTTCAAAAATGCAGATAAAAATATTTCCAAAGCGGAAAGATTAAGCAAAAAAGCAACACCTGTTGAACTTGTAAAAGCAAGATTAATAGTGATGAGAAAATCTGAGGATTGGTTAAAGAACGCTTCAAAAATATACAATAAGATCCTGAAAAAAGAACCTAAAAATGCAGAAGCATGGTATTATTTGGGAATGGCGAATAGAGCTGCCTTTGCATTCGGCACCGCAGCAACTGCATTTAAAAAAGTTATGGAGATCCCTAATAACGAATATATGGAAAGAGCCGATAAAGAGTGGAAATTAATGAATGATATTCAAAGAGCCATGCCGGGAACAAAATATGGTAAAAAGATCGCTTTATTACCAAAATTGGATAGAGGTGATTTTGCAGTATTATTGATCGAGGAGTTCAAACTTATGGATGTACTTAAAAAGAGAAGACCTAAAGTTTATGATACATCATTTAAAACTCCTGAACAAATGACAAAAAGTACAATTGCAAAGAATACATTCCCACCCGATATAAAAAATTATTGGGCAAAGAATTGGATCAAAGAGATATTGGCTCTTAATATCAGAGGATTAAAACCCTTCCCGGATGGAACCTTTAAACCGGATATGTTCATGACAAGAGCTAATTTTGCCCAATCAATTGAAGATCTTATTGTTCTAATTGATAATAATAAAAGTATTACAAAAAAATATTTGGGAGAAAAATCGCATTTCCCGGATGTAAGAAGTGATTATTTTGCATACAATTCAATTGCTCTTTGTGTAGATCGCGGTATTCTGCAGGTCAAGAGTTTGAACGGCGAATTTGGTCCCGATGATTCAATCTCAGGTGCTGAGGCATTACTTGCTATTAGAGCATTACAGAACGCATTGAGATTAACATTTTAAGAGGATTATATGAGAAAAATATTTGCAGTATTATTACTAATGATCTTTACTTTATCCTGTGCGGATAATAATTATGTAAAGCCAGATAATAATGTTGTGAAAAATGACAATAAGGTCTTAGCGGTAAATGATGTGCAGACCACACAGAACAATCAGGTCACTAATAACCCAGCAACGCAGCCTGTAAATAATGCCAATAAACCTATGGGTTCTGATGTTCAAGCAGTAAATGTTGATGGTTACGGTAACATTTTCCAGGGTGAAAAATTAATTGCAAGAGATGCGGCGATCAAAGATGCATTGAGAAATGCTGTCGAGCAAGTTGTCGGAACAATGATCTCGTCTCAAAGCAAGGTTGAAAATTATCAGCTTATTAGCGATGAGATCTATTCAAAATCAAAGGGTTTTGTTCAAAAATATGAGATCACATCTGAAGCCGCTGAGGGTAGTACATACCATGTTAAGATCAAAGCATATGTTTCAAAGAATGGTGTAAAAGATAAATTAATGGCTTTACATCTTCTAATGGTACAGCAAAATATGCCACGGGTCGTCATTTTTCTAAAACAAAATATGTATGGAGAGGGCTGGAGCTATTATGGCGATCAAAATTCAATGGCAGAGGAAAAGCTAAAAGAGGTCATGGTCAACAAAGGATTTTTTGTTGTTGACAAAGATCAGGCACAGAAGAATGTAGATCGTAACTCTTTGGTAGCTGCCTCGAATGGTGATGTAACTGCTGCCCAAAAGCTTGCTTTAATGTATAAAGCAGATATAATTGTTACCGGAAAAGTTATCGGGAATGTTAAGACAAATAACCTATATGGCGGTTATCTTTCTGCATCATTAACTGTATCATTAAATGCTATTAAAACAGATACAGGAAAGATCATTGCAATAGCATCCGGTAATAGAAATCTTGCTCCGGTATCAGATAAGATCAATGGTATTAATAAGGTAAGCGATATGCTTATTCCTTCTGTTACCGATGAACTCATAACAAAGATCATGAATAAATGGGCTTCGGGTTCTAAATATGTACATATAACACTAAATGATGTTACATATTCTAACTATCGGGATTTCGGTAATTTCTGTAAGGAAAGAATAAGAATGGTTGACAATGTTTATAAAAGAGGATTCTCAGGTGGTGTAGCTTCACTTGATCTCGAAACCAAGAAGAGCGGTGCTGAAATAGCAGATGAAATTAGTTTAAGAGCAAGTGCTTTACCTTTTAAAGTTGAGATCGTTGATGTTGCAAAGGATGCTATAATATTGAGAAAGGTTCAAGGTAAATAATGAAAAAATACGGAATTTTAGTATTTATTCTTATTTTCATCATAATACCATTTGTAAATAGCGAGTGTGCACCTACAAAAAAGGAAAATACAAATAAATTACAAACAGCAAAAACAAAAAGAATAGTAAAAGAAGAACCTATGGTTTTAGCTAAAAATGATGCCACTACCAAAACAACTAAGGGAAAACTAGTTACGGATATTAATAAACCAAAGATAAATAAAGATGTTAAACCCCAGGCAGCGAAATCTGCCGCGGGGTCTTCTTTTAAACCAACACTTGGGTCAGTTAACTTTATGACCGGTAAGGCGTATTATCAATTACCAAAAAGTGAGAAAAAGGTTTATCTTGCCAAGGGAATGGATATACCTTTGAATTCTAAGATCACCACAGAAGCAACCGGTCGACTTGAGATCAAAACAATTGATAACCATTTTATTCGTATGTGGCAAAATAGTGTTGTAAGCTGTTTCGGGATGAGTGTATCAAGTGATAAAAAAATTAAATCAGTTAAAGAACTTAAAGATGCAAAGGTAATAATTAAGGTCGAAGTTGGTAAGATCTGGAATAATCTTTTAAAAAATTCTACTGCAAAAAGATATGAGGTTACAACACCACAAGGTGTTTGTGGTGTGAGAGGTACCATTTATAGCACAAGTGTTGATAAGACAGAAAATACAGATGTTTATGTTTTTGCCGGTGCTGTTGCCGTGAACAAGGTCAATGATAATATAAAGAACAACTTCCAGACAACATATGGAAAATATTACAGGATACCGAAACCGTTTCATCGGATTAAAAAACCTTATCATCAAGTAACCAAGGAGCAGTGGGAAACCATTGTGAAAGCAATGCAGCATGTTCATATTACAAGTGACGGTGATAGGAAATTAAGTGATTTCTCAAAAAAAGATGTTGCAAATGATGAATTTGTCAAATGGAACGAAGAAAGAGATACACAAATAAGACCACGATAATTTTATAAAAAATTTTGATGAAAAAAATTATTAAAATCCTTCTATGGGTTTTATCGATTATAATATTGACCATATTTGTGGTTTTCTTTTTAATCAATAACAAACCGTTACAAAAAAAAATATCATCAAGATATGTTAAAAAAATATCTTTTAAAAAAATAAAAATATTGCCTTGGCATATTTTGATATCCGATCTATACCTTGTAAATTCCGGTATTGAAATAAATGATCTGAATTTAGATATTAGATATAATATTTTTAATATAGCTTCATGGAAGGTTAAGAAGGTCAAGGTATCATTGGATTCTGTCAGGATAAGTATTCCAAAACAAAACAAAGTAAAAGAAACGAAAAAATTAGAAAAGATAGAGTTGCCGAACCTGCCTAAAAAGATCCCGAATATAGAATATTTCTCGGTACAAATGAAGCATATTTATATTGATAAAATGGCAGAGGTTAAAAACATTAATATTCATGGTGATATTGTCAATGGTAAACTGAATATAGAAAGTAAAAAAATAAAAGTAATATCAAAGCCATATAATAGTAAAGCATCCCTTAAAATAGGTGTTAGCGGAAAATTATATAAAGATATTAAGATTAAACTTGCTGCAAACGCTGGGTATAACACCTATAATATAAGCTGTAATATTGATCCGATTTATATTGATCTTTCCAAATGGTCCATAAATTCAAATATAATATTAAAAGAATCGCACTATGGCAAAGTAATTATTAAAAATATTCAATTAATTCCATTTGAAAAAAAGATAGCTATAAAATTGGGGGAACTATATACAGATAAATTGAACACAAAGGGAATATATCCTGGGGTTAAAATTCAAAAAAGCGATCTTAGGTTAAGCAGTATTACCGTTGAATATAATTTAGATAAAAGTATCTTATTAAAAACCGGCAGAATTAACTTTAATATGGAAGGTGCTTACACGAATAAAGACATATCAATTACGAAGGCTGTTGTTGGCTTAAATGTCAAGATAAAGGATAATAAACTTCTATTGGATTCAAAAATACGAACATTAGGAAATGTAGGAAAAGATACTTTTTCACTTAAAATGTCAACGCTTGGCGGGATAAATAATATTTTGGTGAAACCGATATTTAATGTTTCATCGGCAATACAGGGAATATATAAAAAGGATAATATTAACTTAGAAATAGATGCAAAGGGGGATAAAGATGATATCCATATGGAGCTTGCTTTAACGGGGAAAATCGAGGAAAAGATAAAGGACATTATTGCACAATCAAACATAAAATTAAATAGTGAACAAAATTATTATAAAGGGGTGGTTAAAGGTAAAAGTTATATAAATATTAATATAAATA
>CAYVPX010000064.1:0-9003 GCA_964453935.1 uncultured bacterium
TTATTTTAAATGTCATATCTCTATTCTTAACATTTTCATTAAGTATAAATTTCGTATTATTTTTTATGGAAATTTCACTATTTCCTAATTTTATATTACCTGAAAATATTTCAATAAAATTACGGTTTAAATATCCCCATAAAAAAGTATTTTTGAACTTTACTTTGTTTATATTGCCTTTAATATCTTTTAGATCAAAGAATACCTCGGGTCTATTGAAAAACCCTTTTATATCTATGCTCCCATAAGGTTGTAACAAAACAGATGTTTTCCCTTTCTCAATAGAAAATCCATATCCGTCCAAGGAAATATTAAGAGCCAATTCTTTTCCTAATTTTCCCTTTATTTCCATATTTCCTCTTTTATCTGTGAACTTTAATAAGGAAATGAGCACTTGATCCTTTTCCCGCCGTATATTACTTTCCAATAGGAGGTTCTTATTAGAGACCGCATTTAATACAAAATTATTATTACTTATTGAACCGCTTACAGAACCTTGTTTGTAAAAATTTTTAAATTGAGAATAGTTTTTAAAAATACCATTAAATTTATTACCATTGATATTGCCTTGTAGGCTGTCCAGTGAAAGAAGATTGCGTATATTCAATTTTTTAACAGAAAAAACGTTGTTTTTCAACATATCATAACTAAAATATTTACATGTAAAATATTTTCCTAAAAATCCTTTTATATTTTGCATCTCAACAAATATTTTTTTATGCTCTTTTTCTATTTGTATCTTACCGCTTAATTTCTGCCCGTTATTATCATAGGCAAAATTAGATGCTTTTAAGAGGAACTGTTCTTTATTTTTATAGAAACCGCTCCCTGAAATGTTGAGAATAGAACTGTACAAATGGATAAAATCAAATGTTAATAATTTGTTTTCATAATTGAAGACAGCGTTGTAATTTTCCATTCCTTTTAAAGGGAAGTTTTTTGCTCCATCAATATATCCATTAACTATTCCGGATACCTTAATATTTTTATCATAATCAATGTCAAGATCCCCGTTTATATTGAATCTTTTTGAAAATATACCATCAATAGAAAAGTTCTTGAATTCTCCGTGCAGATTTAGCGTATTATCTTTTTTATTACCACGGAAAATAAGATCATCAGATAACCAGCCATGAAAAGTTCTTCCCATGTTTTCAATAATTAATACACCATTTTTATAGGTATTATCATAAAGAATTATATTATTAAAAATGATAGTGGCATTTCCCTTCTGTGGTAACACGAACAAGTTTCCATTAAGTGAAAGTTTTGGCTTATTAAATTCAACATACCCTGAAAAAGAAGATAGATTACCATTCCCGTATAAATAAATATTATTCTCTTTATACTTTATTTTTACATTATCAATATATAATTTCTTATTTTTTAAAAATAATTTTCCGGAAAGATCATTATTTGTCAACTCTGCAAAAAAATTGGAATTTCTAAATCCTATTTTACATAAGGTTTTTTGCGGGAAAAACTTTTTAATAAACTTGGGTTCAATGTGTGTTTCTATGTAATTATTTTTATCCTTTTTTAATACTCCGTTAAAAATACCGTTGAGAAACAAAAAATTGTTAAATGAAATCTCATTTTTTATAAATGAAATTCTACCGGATATTGGGAAATCCATACCCTCGTACATTAATTTTGAACCATTTTTTATGGAAATCAAATTTTTTTTATTGAAATTAACAAAATTTAAAGCACCTTGAAAACGGATATTATTATAAAAATATTTGCCCTGAGCATCAATGCTTAATGCTTTATTATCGTAACTTCCTGTGCCGTTGAATTCGTTCTTAAAAAAGGAGAATGTCAATTTATTATTCTCATATTTACCATTTAGAAAGAGATTAGAAATGTATTGATTTGAAATATGTTCAAGTGAAAAAATACCTCTTATTCTATTGATACCCACTGTTCTAAATTGTAAACTTGCAATATCACCGCTGCTAATGGGAAAACTTATGAAGTTACTTATATATTTTGTAAATGGTGTAATACTGTAATTATTAACTGAAATCTTAAGTGCAAATGGCGAGAGTTCTCCCGCTACTTCCACATTAGCCGAAGGATTAATAAGGTTGATATGTCCATTTTCAATATATCCGGTTAATCTGTCGACTTCTGAATTCATATATAAAATAGTATCAAAGTTCAAGTTGATCCTCTTTTTTACATTACCGTTTACAAGCAGATGAAAATCAAAGGGAGAACTTATGATATTGCTCAAATTGAAATCACCCCGTATATCTCCGTTTTTAGCCATTACTAATAATTTATCTCCATTAATAGATAATACCTTTAATTGATGAGGATTACCCTTAATATTCAATATTAGCTGTCCATTTCTTCTTATACTGCCTAAAAATTTTTTCTTTTTAATATTAGTATTTCCGGAAATGTTAAGATCTTTTATATTAAATTTTCGTATTAAAATATTGTTCTTATTGAGTGAAACATCAATGTTATCACTATATAATAAAATATTATCTTTTACGGCTTTTATATTACATGAGAATATTTCAGATTGGATCTTTCCCTTTTTTTCTTTGGTATTATAATAAAAAGTCATGGTTTTTAAAAATGGTATCTTTGAAAAGTTTAGTTTTATAATACTATTATTAAAATTACCGTCAGCATTCAATAACATATTTTTAAATTTGATCTTTACAGTTCTGTCAAAGTCCAGATCCACAATACCAATGGAGTTCTTTTTATAAAATAACTCTCCTTGAGAAATTTTAAATGCTATGTTTGAAGTATTTTGTTTTTTAAAACTTTTTGGTATCCTTTTAATTACGATTTCGGGCTTATCAATAAATAATTTTTTCTTTTTAAATAAATTTAAAAAAACATTCGGACTATATATATTTAACTCATCATTAGAAAAGTGAAAATTTTTAATGTTTAATCCTTTCAATGTAGGATAGAGAAATGAATACCTAATATTATACCTGGAATAAAGAAATAATTTTAATGAAAAATAACCTACGAAAATGAGTATTAAGATAAAAAAAAAATCAGAACGATTTTAAATCTATTTTTTATTTTTTTCAAAAACAAAACCTATTTTATCATTTTGTACCTTTAATTTGATAATACCGTCCCTCATTTTAGAATTTTTTAATATAGCTTCGGCAAGCATATCTTCTACTAAATATTGGATCGCCCTTCTTAATGGTCTAGCACCATATTGAGGATTATAACCATTCTCCAAAATAAGGTCTTTTACTTTTTTGGGAACCTTTAAAGTTAATTCTTTTTCTGCTAAACGTTCTTTCAATTTATCAAGCATAAGATCAATGATCTGGTACAGTTCATTTTTCGATAATTGTTTAAATACGATAACCTCATCAATTCTATTAAGGAATTCCGGGCGAACGCTCTTTTTAAGGTATTCCAAGACCTTCCCTTTCATATCTTCATATTTTGATGTTTCATTAATAGCAATATCAAAACCTATCTTCTGCGAACCGGCGATCTCCATAGCGGCAATATTGGATGTGAAAATAATTACCGAATTTTTAAAATCAATGACCCTGCCTGTACTGTCCGTTAATCTCCCATCATCCAAAATTTGAAGAAGAATATTAAAAACATCGGGATGCGCCTTCTCCATTTCATCAAAAAGAATAACGGAATAAGGTTTTCTTCTAACAAGTTCGGTCAACTGCCCGCCGTCCTCATAACCGACATACCCGGGAGCGGCACCGATCAATTTCGAAACCGAATATTTCTCCATATATTCCGACATATCTATGCGAATAAGAGCATCTTCCGAGTCAAAAAGAATTTCTGCCAATACTTTTGCCAGTTCGGTTTTACCTACGCCGGTAGGTCCTAAAAATATAAATGAACCAATGGGTCTTTTGGGATCTTTCATCCCGGATCTTGCGCGTCTAATGGCTTTGGAAAGGACGCTGACAGCTTCATTCTGTCCCACAATACGCTGATGCAGTTCTTCCTCCATGCGCAGCAATTTTTTACTCTCTTCTTCTGCTAATCTTGTTACCGGAACTCCGGTACTGGTTGAAACGATCTCTGCAATTATATTCTCATCCACAACCTTTATTTTATTAAGATTCTTTTCAATCCATTTCTTTTTCTTTTTTTCATATTCGTCCTTTATCTTTTCCAAATCATCACTTTTTTCCTGTGCCTTAAGAAAATTTTGATTGGAAATATACATTCTGAATTCTTTTTTCAATTTGTCTATCTTATTTTCGTATTTTGTGATCTCTGCAGGAAGGGTGAGACTTTTTATCCTTACCTTTGCACCGGCTTCATCCAATAGATCAATTGCTTTATCGGGGAGAAATCTGTCTGTAACATATCTTTGGGAAAGTTTCGCAGCTGCAAGTATGGCATCCTCAGTATAAACAACTTTATGAAATGCTTCATATTTATCCTTGATCCCATTGAGTATTTGTATGGTTTCGTCAACTGTTGGCTCATCTACGAGGACTTTTTGGAACCTTCTATCCAAAGCCCTATCTTTTTCAACATATTTCCTGAATTCATCCAATGTAGTTGCACCAATACATTGTACCTCACCTCGAGCCAACGCCGGTTTCATAATAGATGCCGCATCAAGAGACCCTTCTGCCGACCCTGCACCAACCACTAAATGCAACTCATCAAGGAATAGAATTACATCACTTGCCTCTTCCAATTCGTGAAGGATCTTTTTCATTCTGCTCTCAAATTGTCCTCTATACTTTGTTCCTGCAACAATAGATGCAATATCAAGCATTTTAATCTTACTGTTCTTAATATTTTCGGGTACTTCCCCGCTAATTATTCTCTGTGCCAAACCTTCAACAATAGCGGTTTTACCAACTCCCGGCTCACCTATAAGGACAGGATTGTTTTTCTTCCTCCTCATGAGGATCATAATGATCTGCTCAATCTCATCATCACGCCCTATAATGGGATCAAGTTCTCCATTCTTTGCCTGTTTTGTCAGATCTCTGGAATGTTCCTCCAATGTCGGCGTTTCATCACCTAATAAGTTTTCTTTGTTCTTTTGAGGGGCTCCACCTCGCTCAGAATTAGGAAATCTCGGCTTCTTGACCATTCTTGCTACTATTAAATGGAACTCATTATAAAGATCCTTTGGATTGAATCCTAAATTTTGAATTATTCTATACGCCCAGGAATCCTCAAACTTCAATAGTGCCAATAAAAGATGTTTTGGCTGTATCAGTTCATCCTTCAGCATTCTTGCCTCAGAAGCAGATATATCAAGGATTGTTTTTGTTTCAGGTGCAAAACTGATCTGCATAAAGGGAAAGATCAGTTTAGGTCTTTTAATGCTTTCCAGTACCTTATAAATAGATTCCCTTGTTATGTGCTTTTTTTCCAAAAAACTTTTCCCGATATCATTACTAATCTCAATAATTCCCAATAAAATATGCTCAGGAGACAGTACCTCGCTATTCATATTAACTGCAATTTCACTTGCTTTCTTTAAAACATTTTTTGTTTCTTCAGAAAAATTTTCCATTTTAATCTCCCAAATATAATGTCCAAATATTACTTCCTGCCAGTACTTTCGGCGTTTTCATAAATGATCTTATCATATTTAAAAATCCACATTGCCCACTGTATATATCTATTCTTTCGTAATCAAATTTTTCCCCTATATCATTAAAAACATCTTTTAATGCTTCATTAAATGATATGACCCTATCACAAAGCTTATTATCTAATGCGGAATATCCGCTGTAAATTTTTCCCTTTGCCAATTGACCAACCATATTCATATCCAAATGTCTCCCGTCTGAGACCCTTTTTTTAAAAATATTGTATAATTTCTCAAGGTGCATTTTCATTATCTTAATATCTTCATCATTCCATTTGGTATATGGCGAGAAAAAATCCGCTTTATCTCCCATTTTCTCCGTATTTTCATAAATTCTCATAAAGTTATACGCTTTTTCAATATAAAATTTACCTGCAAAGATGCCGATTGAGCCGGTAATGGTAAATGGGTTAGTAAATATTTTGTCTGCGGCAGCAGAAAGGTAATATCCCCCGGACGCTCCGAGATCTTCCATATAGACATAAACTTTTTTACCTCTTTCCTTCATCTTGGAAATATAATGATACAATTTTTCGGAAGAAAAACTATCACCACCAGGACTATTAAGATAAATTATAACGGCTTTTATATTTTTTCTTTTGGACAGATCATTAAAAACTTTTTTATATCTTTGGGGTGAAATAATTTTTCCCATAAGTGGTGTCGCCATACCTTTTGGTAGTATTATTCCGTTCATTGGAACAATAGCTACAGATTTCAATTGGTAAATAGTATGGGATAGATATTGCACCTTTTTGCTTTTACGTTCAAATTTTTCTTTAAATTCATCTTCATATAAGGTATCATCTATTAAATTAAACTTTTTTGCCTTACTTGATAACAGAATGGGGAAATTATTTATTATTGTATCTAAACTTTGCTTTTCAAGCCTTCTATTTCTTAAAATAGAATTTTTTATTATTGTGAATATATCTTTCATATATTCTACTTTATCCTGCTTTGCCGGTTCACTTGGCTTTTTGGATGTATAGGGTTCAATTGCACTTTTATAAATACAGTCATCAGGTCTTACAAATTGAGGATGAATTCTCAATAATTTCAAAAAGCTGCCGTAATATAATGTTGTAGAATGTATCCCACCCATAAAAATAGAGGATTGCGGATGTGTTATTATTATATCTCCGCCAGTTGCAAGATAATAATCCTTAAAAGGGATGATCCCTTGATCAAGATAGATGACGACCTTTGTTCCGGAATCTCGTATCTTTTCCAGCAATACCTTTATTTGATAAATATCGGCATAACTAAGATCATTTTCCTTTATAGTTACTGCTAAAAGCTTTGTTCTTTTTGATTTATATATAATGTTAAGTTCTTTTATCAATTTAAATAGTGAATGCTTCTTTAAAACTATATTTGAAGAGAAAAAATCATAATCGCCGGCAATATGAATAGAGAGTTTTTTGTAAGAATAAAAAAGATTATTCTGCTTATGGGTGGTGGTTAACAATCCCGCCGTGTAATTACTATCAAGCCCTTTCTCATAATTTGTGATGAAAGAAAAGTTTGATAGATCAAAATTAATACCAAAATTAAAATAATTATTTTTTATATCGTATGAAGAAAAAATATTCATGCCATTCACAACTGAAATATCGGCAAATATGCCATAGGAACTTTTATTGAGAGCAAATACACGTTTAAAAAAACCTTGTAATTGAAAATTTTTATTAAAGTATGTCAATTGAGTTTCAAAATTTTCCCCTTCCACCGGATTCTTCAAATCCCCAATATTCTCGTATGTCATGTTAAAAACAAAATTAGGGATGACCTTGACAAATGAAAATGTTAACCATGGTAAATATTTATAATTTTTATCAATATGCATATTAAAGGAAAAACCAATGAAAAGATTTTTATAATAAAAAAGAGGTGATTCCCACTTTAAATAGCCTAAAGAATTTGGAATATCTTTATTATATACATAGGTGAAACCATAAAATTTTGACAGTGCTTGGTCTATTTCAAAAGAAACAAGTTGATCATTATTGGTTGAAAGTGAAATATAATTTGAAAATCCCCTGTTAAAGAATAGGGCTGAAGGTGTTTTATTCAGATCAAGAATCATTTTATTCGAATTAAAGGGAATATTCTCGGCTAATAGAACAGAAAGCAATAGGTTAATTAAGATAATCAAAATCGTTGCTTTTTTTAACATTTTCAACCTCTTTTTTCTTGACATCCGTTTTTAATTTGATCCTTGTTTTTTTATTTAACAAATATTGAGAGAAATATTGCGAGGGGATAAAATATGTTTTATCCCTTTCCATAACAAGATCGGCTTCCAACATTCTATTAAGATAAACCTTTATGACCGGAGGTTTCTTCCCAAGTTTTTTGGCAATGGTACTTAATCTTAAATACGGACTTTCCGCTAAGAGTGCCAATATGGAGAATACCGAAATCTGCCCATTGGCAACCTTGCTTAAAAAGGGAAGTATCAAATAGGGATATTGTTTTTTAATAGGCATGATTATTTTGTTTTCTTCCTCAATGTCAATAAAATACAACACATCAATATTAAAATATTGAAACTCCTTTTGAGGAATTATAAAAACTATATGCTTAAAGTTATCTATAAATTTATCCAAAAGGTAATTAAATTTATCCCTTTCAAAAAAATTGATAAAATTCTTTATATCACCACAACTATTAATAACAATAGTATTGCCCTTTAAATTCAAATGTTCAACATCAATATTAAATCTGTAAAATGTTAGAAAATCAATAATAGTAGTATCGTTGCCTTCGAATAAATTTAATTCGCTATTGATAAAGTATGGGTTCTTTTTAATATAAGTGATCTTTTGAGTTCTTATAATTTTTTTCAAATTATCTATTGATAAAATCTTCATATTTTATTATACTATATTGAATATAAAAAATCAACTATGAAAAGAATTTTATTAAAATCCTCACCGGCGAGTTCATCCTTTAAAATAATAGATGTAAATGGAAGCATTGCATTTTTAAAGAGAATAAAGTTATCGTATATAAAAGACATTGAGAAAAAAGTAAAAAAAGAGGTTAGAGAACACCTCCTATCTTTGACTTCAATAAATTTAGTAAGAGTTCTTAATATTATGTTCCAACGGGAGTATATAAACATTGTTACCCAATATATCAATGGAATTACATTGGATAATTACTTCAATTTAAAAAAATACGGAAAGATCATTTCACCGGATCTGCGGAAGTTCTTCGCTCGGGGAATAATTGGGGGACTTATTGATCTTCACAGCAACGGCTTGATACATGGAGATCTCAAGCCATCTAATATTATAATTAAAAATGATGATTACACCCCTATGCTTACGGATTATTATTTTAACTATGTTAAGATCCCGTCTAAAAAGAATTTTTTTAAAAAAATATTTACAACTCACTAT
>CAYVPX010000065.1:0-3791 GCA_964453935.1 uncultured bacterium
GGACGAGTGGTACAAGATATTGAATACATTAACGCGGGATATCTTCTCAATAATCCATCACGAATAGAGGTTTTACCGGCACCGGAAGGAGCTGTAAGAACTACTAAAAAACCGGCGTTATACTCATAATTTTTTAATTCTTCGCTTACCATTATAATATCTTCCTTACATCCTCGTGGCAGTTAGGAATGATAATATAAGCATCACAATGGGACATTTTATCAATATACTTTTTTGCCTCCATAATGGTACTCTCAACCTCTGAAACCTCACCTTCAAAAGAAGCGGAGATATACATTGAGCCAACTTTATAAATTCCCATTACCTTTGTATCACCTTTCTTCAAACCTTTATCAATGCCATATAAAAGTGCTGAAAATGATTTTGTTTCAACAATGCCCAATGCCGTTCTATTGCCGGTAGCAAGATCAGTATCTTCTTTTTTCCTTTTCAATTTCGTGAACATTGGAAGTTTTTCATCAATTTGTTCATTGAGATTTTCGATTATAAGCGTTTGATATTCATATCCCTTTGGAATGATCTTTTCAGCTTCTTCAATGGCAGAATGACAAGATGCAACATCGCCTCTTAAAATAGATGTGGAAATACCACCACCAATAGTCAACCAATTAGTAATATGAACATCACCGCTTTTTAATGCCTTGTCCGTTGCAAAGATCATGGGAACAAATCCTTTTGTTTCAATCAGTGCAAGTGATTGTCCTTTGAGATGATTTTTTCTATCTTTTATATTGTCCGATGCAATTTCATATATCTCATCATGTGGACCTTCAATTATCTTTGAATAGTGCAAATTAGGAATATTCTCATCGTTAATATTTCTTTCCATAGCATACTGAAGTTCAGCCAATTCACCGTTAAAAATAGTGATGACATGTCCGCCGCCTATTTGCAACAGTTTATAAAAATTTATATTTCCGGTTTTAGGCATACTATCCTGTGCTTTAATAATTCCCGTAAATCCTTTTGTTTCAACAAATCCTAATGCTTCGTTTTTCATATTTCACCTTTTGTCCTTTACATAATTATATTTAAATAATCATATTATTAATTGCTTGATCTTCTTTGTAACTTGCTTCGCTAGTTTTTCAGAACTCGATTCTATCTGATAACGAACTATGGGTTCAGTATTGGATTCTCTTAATAAAAACCAATAATCACCGTCTTCACTTTTTTCCTTATAATATATTCCATCATCAAATCTATAAATACCCTTAAAAAATTGTAGTTTTAATTCTCTTCTAAACTCTTCATTTAATTGAAAATTTTTCAACTTCTCTTTGTGCATATAATACACGGGCAAGGTATTAACAAGTTCATCTATACTTTGTCCTGTTTTAGATAAAGTATTCAAAATAAGAATCATTCCTACATAGGAATCCCTACCACTATGAAACGGTGAGAAGATAACTCCTCCATTCCCTTCGCCGCCAATTAAGGAATCAACCTCCATCATCTTTTCAACAACATTAGCCTCACCAACAGGGGTTCTTAAAACTTTTACTTTATTCCCAACCACATGATCATTATACAAAGAAGTGGCTATATTAATAACTACCGGCGAATGTATATCTTCCAAAATACCCTTTATGGCAATGGGCAATGTTATTTCTTCACTAACGAACATTTTTTTAGGGGTTAAGATCCCCAATCTATCTGCGTCGGGATCCTGTACGAACGCTATATCAAAATCTATTTTTTTTAATGATTCTTCCAGATCTTTAAGGTTCTTCTTTATGGGCTCAGGCGAACGGGGAAAAGGTTTATCCACTGAATTATTTAGATATTCAACATTTTTTATTCCTAATTTATTAAAAAATATTGGATTTGTAACACTTCCGGCACCATTTACCGCATCTATTGCGATCTTCATATTAAGTGATCTTATTGCATCAAGATCTACATAACTTCTGAAAACATTTAAAAGATTATCAACAAAAGTTTCGCTGGCACTTGTTATATATTTGACCTTTTTAATTTCCGAATAAGAAACCAGAGCAAATTTTTTATTTATATATATCTCATAGATCTCATTTCCTTCTTCTTTATTTAAAAATATACCACCCTTTTTCAGGAGTTTCAGGGCATTGTATTGTATGTCATTATGAGATGCCGAAACTATGATACCACCTGTTGCTTTTAGATGTTTAACCATAAAAGCTACTACGGGTGTAGGAGCTATTCCAATATCGATAACAGAGCAACCGGTAGCTAAAAGCGCGGAAATGGTGATATTTTTTACTAATTCTTTTGTTGGTCTTGTATCTGTGCCAATAATAATTGTCCCCTTTTTCATATATGTACCGTATGCAAGTGACATATTCAAGATAACATCAGGCGTTAACCCTACATTTATATCCCCGCGAACTCCTGCAACAGAAACTTTAAGCACCATGATAATCTCCTACTTCACTTTTATATTCATCAAGTATCTTCCTTCTAAGATATCTTTCGTATTTCCCATCTTCATAATCTATGGTCTTTATATACTCTCCATGATATTTTTGTGTGGGAAAACTTAAGAAATAACCGTTTTCCTTTGTTCTTAATATGCGTATACCCCTAATGATCAAATTTTCTTCAAGGGTTATATCTACAAAGGCAATGATCTCAAAATCGCCTTTTTTATATTTATATGGATAAATATCAATATTGGTAATCTGTGGTTTCATTTCAATTCCACGACCATGGATAACTCAACCGTTGCATTCATTGGCAGACTAATTACACCAACTGCAACCCTTGCAGGTAATTGTTCATCAGGGATCAATTTAATTATTAGCTCAGAAGCACCATCTAAGATTGTATGCGTTTCAAAAAATTCTGCACTGCAATTAACATATCCTACCATCCTAATAACCCTTCTTATAATATCCAAAGAACCTAATTCTTCTTTCAAAACGGAGAGAGACGCTAAAACAGCATGCATTGCAGCATTTTTGCCAAACGCTATATTTGTTTTATCAAATATTTTACCGACAATAATCTCTCCATTCTTTAATTTTGGCAATTGACCGGAAAGGAAAACCAAATGTTCTTCTTTCATAAAGATCAGAGGAGAGTATTTCCCAATACTTTTTTTTGATATAACAGGTAATTTCAAACCTAAACCATCTAATCTTGCTTCTATGCTCATATTACCAATCCTTCCTTTGCGAACTAAGTCCTTCAGTATCAAATTTTTCCATCATTAATTTTTCAATTTCCTTTTGTGTTAATGGTACCGCTTGAAATGCTTGTTTCCTATATTTATCTTCATATCTTTTTAAATTTTTCAAGAATTGTTTCTCATTTAAAGACAGTTTTTCTTTTTTCTCTCCATTGTTGTTATTTTTATTTTGTTTGGCACTTTGATTTTTTTCTCTTTCCTTTTTACTATTTTGCTCTCTTTTCCCCTTCAAATTTTTTCCTTTATCTTTACTATTCTGCTCTTTATTCTTATTATTATTTTGCTTATTATGTGAATTCTCTTTTTTTTGTTTTTCTTTTTGTTTTTTCAGCATTTTTTTTGCAAGCTCCAAATTATATTTTGCATTTTTGTCATAGGGTTTAATATTTAATGCATTTTCATAGGATTTTATTGACTTTTCAAATTCATCCTTCTTAAAATATCCATTGCCAAGATTATAAAAGGTATTAAATTTTAGATCGGGTGATATATTTTTTTGTATCAAACTATTCCAGTTATCTATGGCTCTATCATAATCCCCTTTTTTATAAAAAGCATTTCCTTGATTATATTCATATTTATACGTATTCCCTTTCATATA
>CAYVPX010000065.1:3891-8997 GCA_964453935.1 uncultured bacterium
TACTTTCAATATTCTTTCCACTGATCTTGATTCATATGTATATTTATATTGCTTTTTTTCCTTCGGAATCATACCAAGGGTTATTTTATATATAATCCCTAATAGTCCCAAACTCCCTACAAAGAGGTTCTTTATATCAACCCCCAACGAATATCTATTCGTATGCGTTCCTATATGCAGATCCTTTCCATCACCGGTTATGACCCATATTTCTTTTACATATTGTTCTATTGTGCCGTAATATTTCGCTTCTAATCCAGATGCTCTTGTTGAAATATTACCTCCTATACTGGAAAATTTATAAGATGCAGGAAACGCCGGTAATTCTAGTCCGTATTTTTCCAAACAGTTGTTTATTTCAAACACTGAAATACCCGGTTCAACAGTCACCAATCTGCCATATACATCCAATTCAATTATTTTTCTCATCTTTTCAAGAGATATTATGTATCCATTTTTCAAAGGTAGTGCCGATCCGACAACCGATGTACCGGAACCCCTTACATATAAGGGAATATCTTTTTTATTACACTCCTTAATTAGTTTAATAATCTCTTCTTTATTTTTAGGAAAAAAGATCTTTTCCGGTAACTTTACTTTTTGTTTTGCAGTAGAAGAATCGTAGGAATATACTATTTTATGACTTAAGTCATTATAATTTTTGATCCTTGTATTAGTATTATTCACTATATAGTAATTCATTCTATTTAGTAATCTTTTCTATTTTATTCTTTGCTTCTTGTTTATCTTTTTTTTCTTCTATTCTATCTTTTGGGAAATCCCCATTTAATACAATTTTATAATATTTTAATGCCTCTTCTTTTTTCCCTTTCATTTTTAAACATGTATTTGCTAATTCAAGAAAATGTAGCGAAAATGTAGGTTCCAATTCAGTTGCTTTTTTTAAATATTCATATGATTTTTCCTTATCCCCGCCGGCAAAACCTGGTAATTTTCTATACATTACACCTAATATATGGTATGAACCCGCATATTTCGGGTCTATTTTTATTATATCCTTACATATCTTTTTAATTGGTTTAACCAATGCTAAGGATTTTAATATCCCCTTTGTTTCACCATATTTCCCCATAATAGCAGCCTTATAATAAAGTGCAGTCGTATTTTTTCCATTTTGTTGGAGTGCATTATCTGCAACAGCTATTCCTTTATTAAATATATTTATTTTTTCTTTCTTTTTTTTTGTTATATGCCCATAATAATAATATGCCTTTACATATAATCCATATTCCTCATCTGTATAATTATTTTTACTTTGAAAATATT
This sequence comes from uncultured bacterium, assembly GCA_964453935.1. Taxonomy (GTDB): domain Bacteria; phylum AUK180; class AUK180; order AUK180; family AUK180; genus AUK180. The sequence continues at coordinate 5,179 of CAYVPX010000065.1, forward strand.
TTATGGCGTGTACTATGCTGTCATTATTGTCCGAATTTGCAATACATAATTTTATCTGAGCCAGATCGGCTGAATAAATTAGGATCATGCTTACCATTAACAATAAAAATAATGCCTTTTTCATATTTCCTCCTATTATAAATGAATAAATTCGCCATCTATTCCTAATATGGCTTCGTGAATTGATTCTGAAAACGATGGATGTGGAAAAACAAGATTTTCTAAATCCTTCGCTTTATATTTTTTACCTATAATTGTTCCGAAACCCCATATCATTTCGGAACTGTTCTCACCTATTATGTGTACACCTTTTATTTCATCCTCAAAAGTTATTATCTTTACAAAACCTTTAAGCTCCTTTGTACAATTAGCTCTTGCATTTGCAGAATAGGGGAATTTGCTTATTTTTACTTCATCCCCTAATTGTTCTTTTGCCTCACTTTCAGTCATACCTATCGAAGCCACCTCAGGATGTGTATAAATTACAGATGGTATGGGATATTCCGTGTTAGTTTCTCCATCCAAATACTTTATTACCCTGATGCCGTCATGCATAGCTTTATGAGCTAACATAGGTCCGTCAATAAGATCTCCAATTGCAAAAATATTTTTCACATTGGTCTCACAATTTTTATCAGTTACCACTTTATTTCTTGCAATTTCTATTCCATTATCATTTAACCATTTTGGTATGATCGATCTTCTACCCATTGCAAGCATTATTTTCTGTGAATCAATACATTCTCCATTCTCTAATATTACCTTATGAGATTCAAGCTGTTTAACCTTTTTTTGCAGCATAATACTAATGCCTTGAGATCTCAATATGCTTTCCAGTTCTTCTGATATTTCCTTATCTATCCATAAGCCACCAACATGGTCTAAAACATCAACAAGTGTAACTTTTGAACCCAATTTTGAATAAATAAATCCAATTTCAACACCAATAACTCCGGCTCCTATTATAGTCAGACTCTCCGGTATATTATTTAATGCCAATGCATCGTCGGATGTCCAAATACCTTCAATGTTAAATATTTTCGGAACAAAGGGTTCTGATCCCATAGCAAGAATAATATAATCGCTTTCAAGTATTTCCTCACCGATCTTAACCTTATTTTTACTAATTAACTCTGCCTCCCCTTTTATTAAACGTATATTCTCATATTTTTTAAATAGGAATTCTACACCCCTCACAGCTTTTTTTACCGCAGCTGTTTTCCATGAATTTAATTTTTCAAGATCAACGGTCATTTTATTAGTTATTATTCCCATTCGGTTATAATTCCTATTTAAGAATGATAGCGGATACAGGATTGCTTTGGTTGGTATACACCCTATATTCAAACATGTTCCACCACAGGATTTTTTTTCTATTATATTAACTTTATATCCTGTTTGGGCGGCTTTTATTGCTGATACATATCCTGCCGGACCAGCACCAATTATCGTTATGGTCTTATGCATCATTTTCATATCTCCTTATTCTTTTAATGGTCTCCTCTCTTCCCAATATATAGATAGATTCAAAAAGGCCAATGCTAATCTGCCGTCCAGTTAAACTCAAACGTATGAATTCAGAAACCTTTTTTAATTTCAATCCATTATCATTACAAAATTTTCTCATGCCTTCACTTATATTATCCAGATTAAATTGCAACCCTTCAAAAAGCTTTATCAATTGTTCCGCATAGTCTGCTCTTATGATTTTCTCATATTCAGTCGGTTTAACAAATACAAATTTTATAAGTTCCCAAATTTCTTTTAATGTTTTACCTCTCGGACCCATTATACTCAGTATCTTCCTTAATTTTTCATCATTTATTGGAACTTTAATATATTCATCAATATAAGCTTTCATCAATCTATATTTTTCTTCTATATCCATTTTAAAAAGATATTCACCGTTCATCCATGTCAGCTTATCATAATCAAATTGTGCTGCTTTTTTAGAAATATTACCTATATCGAACTTATCTATCATTTCCGCCATTGAAAATATCTCTTTATCATCACCTGGATTCCAGCCGAGCAAGGCAAGGTAATTAATAAAGGCATCTTTTATAATGCCTAATTTCTTAAATTCCAGCAATGCCGTAGCACCGTGGCGTTTTGATAATCTTTTACCGTCCGGTCCATTGATAAGTGGTAAATGTGCAAATTCAGGTGGTTGCCATTTTATCTTTTCATACAGCAATAATTGTTTAAATGTATTAGTAATGTGATCTTCACCTCTAATAACATGTGATATATTTAATAAATGGTCATCTATAACACAAGCAAAACTATATGTTGGTGTTCCGTCCGATTTCATAATAATAAAATCGTCAAATTCTCTCGCATTATTAGTAATTTCACCTCGTATCAGATCGTTTATCTTATAATCTTTTTCCACATCATTTATTATTCTTATGGTGTGAGGTTTGTTCCCCATCTCCTCTTCCTTACCCATAAACTTTTTGCAATTACCGTTATATTTATATGAAACTCCCTTTGCCTTTGCTTCTTCCTTTTGTTTTGCAATATCTTCCCATGTACAATAGCAATAATATGCCTTCTTTTCTTTTACTAACTTTTCTGCATATGAACTATATATATCCAATCTGTCATTTTGGAAAATGGGTTCTTCATCCCAATCAAACCCTAACCACTCTAATGATTTAATGATACATTCAGAGTATAGTGATTTCGAACGTTTTCTATCTGTATCTTCTATTCTCAATATAAATTTACCATTGTATTTTTTTGCGAATATATAATTATATAGCGCTGTCCTGACACCTCCAATATGCAAATGTCCGGTTGGGGATGGAGCAAACCTTACTCTTATGTTTTTATTTAACATCTATTTCCCTTTTTGAGTTCAGATCATAGTATCTAACTTCATTTTTATGTGTGTTATAAATAGCAATACTTGAAATTCCGCTCAAAGCACCCATCACTTCCCCTGGGTTAATTATTAATGTACCGTTTATTAACTCTTTTCTCATTATATGTGTATGCCCGTGAGCGATCAATTTATATTCACCGCTTTTTGCAAAAACATCTACAAGTTTTGGTTGGTGCATACATAATATCTTAAAATCACTTATTTTAAATTCATGAGGTCCGTTAAAAAGTTCAGCATAGTTAAACTTAACTCTTAGAAAATCTTTATCTCCATCATTATTGCCAAATATTACTTTTAAAGGGCTTGTTAATTCCTTAAAATAATTTCCCATTATCGGCGAGCAAATATCACCAAGATGAATCACAAGTTCAGGTTTTACTTCATTAAAAAAAAGCACTGCCTTTTTTATCATTTCAATATTTTCATGTGTATCTGATAAAAATCCTATTATCATAATATTCTTCTCCAATTTATATATTTTAATTTATTTTAGCTTTATTTTCAAGAATAATAAGAATATTATTTTTATATATAAATTAATATGGACAATTGTGAATTGACAATTAAAAAATACGAAAGTCATTCAGAGCAAACGAAGTTTGCGTAGGAATCTCATTTAATTCATTCTCGTCATTCCGTACTTGATACGGAATCCAGTCATTTGAAGATTGGAGTTTGAGGTTTATGGTTTTTCCGCTATTCACCATTCACTTTTTACTATTCACTGTATTATAACCTTTGAACCTTCTTCAATTGACAATGCCTGCCTGTGCGTTGCACCTATCTACCGTCCAGACGGGACAGTTAAGGCAGAGACAGAGACAATGGAGAATTGACAATTAAAAAATACGAAAGTCATTCAGAGCATCGAAGATGCGTAGGAATCTCATTTAATTCATTCTCGTCATTCCGTACTTGATACGGAATCC
>CAYVPX010000066.1:0-2317 GCA_964453935.1 uncultured bacterium
CTTTCCACTATTCACCATTCACTTTTTACTATTCACTGTATTATAACCTTTCAACCTTTTTTACCTTTCAACCTTTTTTACCTTTATAAAAACACCTCTTTCCCCAATAATGCTTTCGATCTTTCCTTCATGTTCCAAAACATCCAGGTATTTGTTTAATTCGTTAATGTGTAATCCTAACACCTGTGATAGATCTTCCAATGTTAAAGGTCTTCTTCTAATGGTCTCAAGAATGGTATTTTCAATATCCTTTCTAAATGACCTTATATCTCTTCGATTTTTAAATTTTTTTATTATATATACATTTTTAAATCCTAATTTATCTTTTATTTCATAAAGCTCATCCATTGGCACCAATTTCACATAATTTTCTGCTGGAGGACGATCAAGAGAATTCAATTGTACTTCATCCGGCTTGATTTTTTTAATTGCTTTTCTTAAAGCAAAAATATTCTCATCATCCGTATTTATTCCCTCTGCAAAGAATATTTCAAGTAGCATCTTCCCTTTAAATTCTTTTTTAAAATCTGCTAGTCCTTGGATAATTTGATCTATATTAAGCTTACCGTGTGGCCTATTGATCTTAATAAAATCATTGGGTGTGGCTGCATCAAGCGAAGGAAGAACTACATCGCAATCCATTACATCTTCTCTCACATCAACCATATTAAGAAGTGTTCCATTGGTTAATAGAGCAACTTTTACATCAGGATAACCGGTTTTTAAAAATTTAACTATCTTGCCTATGCCTGAATGTAGTGTAGGTTCACCTGAACCCGAAAATGTTACATAATCCGGTTTCTGGTTATTCCTAAAGTAATCTTTTAACTCATTTATTACAACCTCGGTTGGGACATATTCCTTCCTTGCAAGTGTTAAATTATTTGTCCTTCCGCATTCACAATATACACAATTCAATGTACATGTTTTATATGGAATAAGATCAATTCCCAAACTAATGCCAAGCCGTCTTGATGGGACGGGCCCGAATAAATATTTATACCCCATTTTTATCTCCTAATATTACAAATTCCCCTTCCTCCTTTTTGACAGCTTCCCCTATTACCTCACATTTTACAACAAAGAGGAAGTAAAATCTTTCGTCTCTATGCGGATAATATGTCTCAAGATTTGCCTGTCCCTTTAAAATAACCACATCATATTTTTTCAATTCCTGAAGATCTTCCTTTTTCTCATACAGGAAAGGCTTAAATTTCACGGGAAATGAGTAAAAGAACTGGTTGAGATCATCCATTGTAGAATCGTTCAAAATTGGACGCGATCGCACAAAATAATCAATAATAATATCCTTATTCATTCTTTTTATTTCATTCACCAAAAGCATATCAAGAACAATTTCTCCCGCGTTATCTCCAATAATTAGGAGTTTTAAACTTTTTTTAATCTTTTTCTCCAATGCTAACACCGTATCTTTATCAATAAGAATATGGTCGAAATCAACTACGATCTTATTGAGATCTTTACCCTGTGCAATGTCGAATTTATTACCACCAATGGCATATTTTACTGAGGTCAAAAATGGATCTTTTGAATCTTCTATTTTTTCTTTGAGTTCTGGAAAAAGTTCCATGACCTTTTTGTTCAACGCTCTTTTTTGTGCGCGGAAATAATCTTTTACACCCAAATATTTAATAAATATAGTGTTTGCCTCTCTATGAAAATCTGCGGCATATTCATAAGTTGATAAGCTGTTTTCCAATTCCTTCATTTCCTTTAAATAATCGTCATTCTCTTCAAGATGAAAGAGGGTTTCAACTTTATCAATGAATTTGAGGACACATTCTTCGCAGCGTTTATCCATTTTTGACGATCTCTATTAAAAGATCCACTGAGCGTTCCATCTCCTCTAAGACAGCATACTCTTTTTTTGAATGGAAATTATAACCTCCGGTAAAAATGTTAGGCATGGGAATGTTTTCACGACAGGTGAACATTGCACCATCGGTTCCGCCTCTGATGGCAGTATTTTCCAATTCCAGCCCTATTTTTTTCGCAGAAGTTTTTACGAGTTCCAAAACATAGGGAAATTTATCAATTATCTCTTTCATATTGGAATAAGCATCTTTGAGATCAAAATCAATATCGATTCCCTTGAATTTATCTTTCGTTTGCGATGAAAATTCTTCAAGTTTACTTACCAGTTTTTTTAAACCGGACCTGGTGAAATCCCTAATGATCAACTCCACAGAAACATTATTGACATCCCCTTTAATAGCATCAAAGTGGATATAACCCTCTTTATCTTTGGTCCCTTCTGCTGCAAGATTATCATTTAACAGGGAGATAAAATATGAAG
>CAYVPX010000066.1:2417-8918 GCA_964453935.1 uncultured bacterium
TCGGGATGGCTTTTAAAATATCTAAGCATACTTACAATATTCGCGATTCCCGCTTTATCATCTGCACCAAGTAGTGTATCACCGGAAGTCGTAATAAATGTTTTCCCTATCTTTTCAGACGCATTAACAATATTTTTCTTCTCAATAATGACTCCGTTACCGAGGTCAATATCTCCGCCTTCATATTTGAATACTTTAGGAACGACATTCTCATCCGACTCCTCAGGGGATGTATCAATATGTGCATTAAATCCTATTGCATACTTATTCTCACTATTCTTTTTTAATAGTCCGTAAACATAACAATGTTCATCATCAAAAAATACCTCATCAACAAGCTCTTTCAATATTTCTTTTAATTTTTTTGCCAAGTTAAATTCTCCCTCAAAAGAAGGCGTCTTATCGCTGTTGGGATTGGACCTTGTATTAATCTTTACAAAACTTAAAAAATCATCAAGAAGGCGGGCATGCTTCATATTAACTCCTTTTAATAAAACAGCACTTACATTTCATCTGATATTGGAATATTTCATAGGAAAGGAACCTTATTCCAAATACATTATTATAAGGTTAATGGTATCATAAAATTAATAATAAATCAATAGTAAATGGAGACATCCTCTTAATAAACCTTCTTCCCTTTATAATATGTAGCGGTGATGACCCCTTGCAGGGTCTTACCAATCAATGGATTGTTCTTTCCCTTTGAAAAGATATCTTCCTTTTTCACCTTCCATTTTTTTGAATCATCAAATATAAAGAAATTTGCATCCACACCTTCCTTTAATGTTTTTTCTTCCACTCTCACCAAAGTTCTCGGTTTATTAGAAATAAGGTCAAGCCAGTTTTCTAAAGGTATTTTTGCCTTGATCGTTAATGTATTATAAAGGAGGACAAATGCCGTATCAAGCGAAGAAATACCGAAGGGGGCATTGTTGAAAGCGAACTCTTTTTCAAACTCAGCATGTGGTGCATGATCCGTTGCTATAGCATCCACTTCGCCCTCTTTAACAAGTTTCACTAAAAATTTTCTGTCCTTTTCGCTTCTCAAAGGCGGGTTTACTTTGAAAAAGGTATTAAAACCAAGAACATCCTTCTCTGTGAACGAGAGATGGTGGGGGGTTACATCAAAACTTATTTTTACACCCTCTTCCTTTGCATGTAAAATAAGTTCCGCACCCCTTTTTGTTGATACATGTGTTATATGAATAGGGATCTTAAGATATCTAGAAAGCTCAATATCCCTTAATATCATCGTTGTTTCTGCAATCTCAGGGATTCCACCGAAACCCATTTTATAAGAAATTTCCCCTTCATTCACCTGTCCATTATGTGCAAGATTAATATCTTCGGCATGGTCCATTATAAAAAGGTTATGTGTGGACGCATATTCCATTACTTTCATCATGGTGGCAGTATCCTGTATGCATTTTCCGTCATCCGTAACACCAATGGCACCGCTATTTTTCATTAATCCCATTCTTGATAACTTTTTACCTTCAAGATTCACGGTCATGGAACCGAATGGATAGATCTTACAGCGGGGATACTTCTCGGCTTCAAGCACAATATAATCAATAATTGCCTCATTGTCCGCCACAGGTTTTGTATTAGGCATTGCGCATATTTCAGAGAATCCTCCGTGGACTGCCGCCTTTGTTAGGTGATCAAAATCCTCTTTATACTCCTGCCCCGGACATCTCGTATGCGTATGAAGATCAAAAAGTGAAGGGATGATCTTTTTACCTTTGAGATCCTCCGCTTTTGCATTTTTTGGAATTTTAAAGGTTATTTTTCCATTATCAATGACAAAATCCTTTCTTACAAATTTTCCATTAATAAATATTGAACTGTTCTTAAAATTTTTCATGATCTACCTCTGAAATAGTGTATAAAATATTGCCATTCTGGTTGCAAGACCGTTTGTCACCTGCTCGTTAATAACAGAATGTTTTGAATCGGCAATATCTCCATCAATCTCAATCCCGCGGTTAATGGGACCCGGGTGCATTACAATATAATTGTTCTTCTTATTGGCTATTTTAACATTTTTGATCCCAAAAAAGCTGTTGAATTCTACCTCATCCGGTATCAATGCACTGTCCTGCCTTTCCTTCTGCATTCTCAAACCCATTATCACATCTGCATTTTTTACTGCTTTTTCTATGTCAGTGGTATATTTTACTTTGGGAGAGATCCAATTGGGCATCAATGTTTTTGCAGTACAAAGCGTTAATTTTGCTCCCAATTTTAAAAAGATCTCAATATCCGAACGAATGACCCTCGAGTATTTAACGTCTCCCAAAATAGCAATATGCAAACCCTTGACATCCCCAAATTTTTCCCAGACCGTATAAGCATCAAGAATTCCCTGCGTAGGATGGGCATGTGCACCATCGCCAGCATTAATAACAGAGCCCTTGATTATCTTAGAGATCATTGCAGGAACCCCGGGCGAGGGATGCCTTACCACATAGATATCGATTTTCATTGATTCCAAGGTCATAATAGTGTCTTTAATTGATTCATTTTTTTTCAATGAGCTAGTTGAAGCAGAAAAATTTACCACATCTGCCGACATTCTTTTTGCCGCCAGTTCAAATGATAATTTTGTTCTGGTTGAGGGTTCAAAAAATAATAAACCTACCGTTTTCCCGCGTAATGTGGGAATCTTTTTGATAGGCCTTGAAAGAATATCCTTAAAAACCTTTCCCTGTTTGAATATCTCAATGATCTCATTTTTGGAAAGGTCCGAAATGGTTATAAGATGTTTTTTCATTTATTATCCTTTTTTTCGTATATCCACACTTCCCATTTACCGTCGGTTTCTTCAGTCATTACCTTAATAATCTCGGATTTTTTGGTGGGGATCACTCTTCCCACATAATTAGCCAATACGGGAAGTTCTCTATGACCTCTATCAATGAGGACCGCAACCTGAACAGATGCCGGTCTGCCGAAATCCATTAATTCGTCCAATGCTGCTCTTATTGTTCTGCCTGTATAAAGAACATCATCAACCAAAACAACATTTTTATCATTAATGTCAAAATCGATCTCCGTACTGTTTACTTTGGGTTTATCCCCAAGTGTTGAAAGGTCATCACGGTAAAGAGTAATATCCAAAATACCAAATGGGGCTTCACTGCCTTCCGATTTTTTGATCTCTTCATTAATAAGTTTACCCAAAGGTACACCTCTTCTTCTAATACCCAAAATTACAAGTGAATCAATGCCTCGGTTGAATTCCACTATTTCATGTGCAATTCTCCTTAATGAACGGATAATGTCCACTTTTTCCATGATCCTATTTTTTGCTTTCATCCTTAACCTCCTTTATTGTTTTTAAAAATTTTATGAAAAGCGGATGGGGTTCTAAGGGTCTTGACTGAAGTTCCGGATGGAATTGACATCCCAAATGAAAAGAATGTCCTTTTAATTCTATAATCTCAACAAGATCATTTTCAGGACAAATCCCCGAAAAAACCACACCTTTTTCTTTAAATACCTCTTTAAATCTGTTATTGAACTCATATCTATGTCTATGGCGTTCGAGTATTATGCTCTCACCATAGGTCTTATGAGCAATGCTGTTCTTTTTCAATTTACAGGGATAATGCCCCAAACGCTGAGTTCCGCCTTTTGCTTTAATTCCCTTTTGAGTTTTCTGAATATCTATAACATTATTCTTTGTCTTCGCATTGAATTCCGTTGAGTTCGCATCCTTTAAACCCAGTACATTTCGTGCTATCTCAATTGCCATTATCTGCATCCCAAGGCAAATTCCGAAATAGGGTAATCTATTCTCCCGTGCAAATTGTGCTGCCTTGATCATGCCCTCAATGCCCCTTTCACCAAAACCACCAGGTAAAAGAATGCCGTCATATTCCTTTAAAATATCCGTTGATGTTTCCAAATCTTCCGACTCTATCCATTTTACTTCTGTTTCAATTTCCAAATGGCTTGATGCATGGACAACTGCCTCCTTGATGCTCATATAACTGTCTGTCAACTCAACATATTTACCCACAATGGCAAGCTTTATCTTACCCTTGGGGTGTATCAATTTATTATAAAAGGCACCCCATCTTTCCAAATAATCGGACTTTTTCGTTTCATAAAGATTAAAATATTCCATTATTTTCTGTGCCATTCCCTGCTTTTCAATATTAATTGGAACCTCATAAATAGATTTCATGTCCACTAATGAAATTACATTTTCCTCGATAACATTACAAAAAAGCGATATCTTTGCTCGCAAATGTTTATTTAATTTCTTTTCGCTGCGGCACCCTAAAAAATCCGGCTGAATACCGATCCTTCTCAATTCATTAACGGAATGCTGTGTGGGCTTTGTCTTTAATTCGCCTGTTGTTTTTATATACGGAACAAGGGTCAGGTGAATGTTAAGGACATCCATCGGATATTCCAAACGGATCTGCCTTATGGCTTCTAAAAATGGCAATGATTCAATATCACCCACTGTTCCACCGATTTCGCATATGAGAAAATCATCCTTGCCGTGCGTCAATTGATAAATTCTATCCTTTATCTCGTTGGTAATATGAGGTACTACCTGAACACAATCACCCAAATATTCGCCTTTTCTTTCCTTGTCAATAACGCTGTTGTAAACCTTTCCAGTGGTCACATTATTGGCTTCTGTCATATCTCTTCCAGTAAATCTTTCATAATGTCCCAGGTCAAGGTCTGTTTCCGCACCATCCTTCGTAACATAGACCTCACCGTGTTGAAAGGGGTTCATAGTACCTGAATCCACATTGATATACGGATCGAACTTCATATTGTTCACTGAAAATCCATGTGCCTTTAAAATCACACCAAGCGATGCAGCGGTTATTCCTTTACCCAAACTGGATATTACACCACCCGTTACAAAGATAAATTTTGTTTTTCTTCTCTTCATATTTCACCTATATCTGTTCTGTAAAAAACATCTTCATTTTCAAAATGTTTGATTATATTATAAATTTTTTCTCTTAATTTTTTATAATTTTTATCTGTTCCCGTAATATTCAATATTCTTCCGCCGGTAGATAAAAATTTTCCGTCTATCTTTTTCAAATTTGCAGGAATCATTCTTACATCATCAATTATTTCCTTATAATTTTCTATTTCAATTCCCTTCTCATATCTTTCCGGGTAGCCCTTTGCCGCAAGCACAACTGTTAGAGCATACTCCTTTTTAAATTCCATGTCCTCCACATCCTGATTTTGAGACACTTTCATTAAAATATCTAAAAAATTGTTCTTTAAAAGCGGTAACAATACCTGTGTTTCAGGATCACCGAAGCGGCAATTGAATTCAAGAACAAATGGTTTATTATCAACTATCATCAAACCAGCATATAAAACACCGTTGTATTGTATATTTTCCCTCTTTAAACCCTCTATTACCTTATCAAAAATTTCAGTTCCCCATTTATTATAATCATTCTCTGATATTTCCTGAAGCGGTGAAACGGCTCCCATACCGCCGGTATTCAATCCTTCATCATTATCATATGCTCTTTTATGGTCACGGGACGGTGGAAATAGGTGATATTTATTATTATTAATTATTGCGAGCATTGAGAGCTCTTTCCCCTGTAAATATTCCTCTACCAAAACGCCCTCTTGCTCACCGAATTTATCTTTTACCAGAATATCTTCTAAAATTTTTAATGCAAAATCATAGTTTTCACAGAATACGGCACCTTTACCGCCGGCTAAACCTGATGCCTTCATAAATACGGGATATTCCATGGATTTTAGCTTATCTTTTTCCTCTTCATAATCCCATATTGTGGTTGCTTTCGCAGTGGGAATTCCGAATTTTTCCATGAACTCCTTTGCAAAGATCTTACTTCCTTCGAGCATTGCCCCTCTTTGTGAAGGTCCGAATACATTTATTGAATATGCTCTTAATTGATCGGAAAATCCGTTCACAAGAGGTGTCTCAGGACCTATTACCACAAGATCAAATCCCCTTTTTACGATCTCTTTTAAGAGGTCCTCATCATTTTCAATCTCATTGCAAAAGGGTTTCACATTTGAAATAACACCCTGATACTGCCATTGATAAATATTGATATTATCATTTTGTTCCAATAGTTTATAGATAATGGCAGCTTCTCTCCCGCCATTGCCAATGATCAAAATATCAAAGTTTTTCAATTTCATACTCCTCTATTACCGGGTTTGACAAAATATCCATTGCAATGGTCTCGATATTTTTCTTTTTGTATTTCTTCCCGTCAATTTCAAGAATAAAGGACTTTTCAAGAAATACATTCTTTACCTCTTCATAACCCAAATGATTCAATGTTTTCTTTATTGTATCACCCTCAGGATTAAATACACCTTTTTTAAATCGTACCGTAATCTTTATTTTCATATTACAACTCCATTGTTATTTATATTTTTATGAGAGGTTAGCATCCTCCCGTTAACGTCATTGCGAACTTTTGCTCGCAAAAGTGTGGCAATCTCATTCCTCTT
>CAYVPX010000067.1:0-3755 GCA_964453935.1 uncultured bacterium
TTTTTTTAAAAAAATTATTATAATATACAAAGGAGATTAATTTATGGGGACTATTAGGATCGTCTTAGGAGACATTACAAAGATCAAAGTAGATGCAATAGTGAATGCTGCGAATAACTCCCTATTAGGCGGGGGGGGCGTTGACGGGGCAATCCACCGAGCGGCTGGTCCTGAATTGCTTGATGAATGTCGGGAACTAAATGGGTGTAACACTGGTGATGCTAAAAGTACATTAGGATATAAACTTCCTGCAAAATATGTTATTCATACAGTCGGTCCCGTTTGGCATGGTGGTAATAATGGAGAACCTGAACTTTTAAAAGATTGCTATATAAGTGTTTTCCGAGAAATAAGGAAATTAAACGTAAAAACATTAGCATTCCCTGCCATAAGTACCGGAGCCTATGGCTATCCCATAGATGCCGCATGTAAAATTGCATTAGATACAGTTAAAGAACTATTAACGAGTAACGAGTTCATCAAGATCGTTTATTTTGTTGCATTTAACGATAAGATCTATAATTCATATGTGAAATATTTAAAAGAAAAATGAAAAAACAGAAAGATTGTATTCTTATTATTGAAGATGATGTCAAGATACAAGAATTGATAACCTTGACACTTTGCAATTTCCCCCAAAAAAAGGTTGTATTCTCAGATGGAGAAAAGGCTTTGGATTTTATAAAAAAGAATGAAGAAAATATAAAAATAATCTTTTTGGATATAAAATTACCTAATATTAGCGGTTTCGAAATATTGAGCTCCATCCGAAAAAAATTAAAATTAAGTATTCCTGTCGTTATAATTTCTGCATATGTCAGTAAATACGACATTGAACGGGGTTTAAATCTTGGTGCAAACCACTATCTTGTTAAACCATTTAATTTGAAAAATCTGATTGAATTATGTAATAGATATTTAAAAGGAAAGAATTATGAATGATAAAAAAATGATCATGGTCGCAGATGATGAAGAGCAAATCCGAATGTTATTAAAACAACTATTGGAAGCCAATAATTACAAGGTAGTAACTGCCTCTGATGGTGGAGAAGTTCTTGATCTTATTGAGCATAAGCATATTGTTCCGGATCTGTTGATCTTAGATATTATGATGCCGGAAAAAACAGGATACGAGGTTTGCGAAATACTTCGAAATAACTATTTATATTCTACTGTTCCTATTTTGATGTTAACCGCATTATCAACGCCTGAATCAATGATAAAAGGCTTATCTATCGGTGCTGATGATTATATTACGAAACCTTTTGATTTAGATAATTTATTAGAAAGGGTAAGAAATATTATAGATCGTGGAAATATTTCAAGAAAACTTTCTACCGTTATAGATAATTATAAAAAAGCAAGGGATAAAGTAGCAAAGAATGATGAAATATATAAAAGATTGATGAAGATCCCCATACTACCCAATATTTTTGAGACCTTGAAAAAGAATTATAAAGAAGAATTTTTTATTACATTTGTCAACACTGAGGAGATAATTAAATACAAGGATATATACAGTTGGCAAGTCATTAACGAATTTCTTGAAAATTTAGCAACTTGTGGTGAGGAACGAATAAAGGCACAATTCGGTAATGACATTCTTTTTATTAAGAAGATATTTGCCTCCGATTTTCTAATATTTTTTAAATCTACCCTGCAAATTCAGGATATTTCCAAATCCGTAAGTGATATATTACGTAAAAATTGTTTTAAGCCAATTGATAAATTTATTAAACTTCCATTTACATGTATTGTTAAAACTATAAAAATAGAATATAGCGAGGATAAAGAATTTGAAACAGCGCTTTTCATGGCTCTTTATGATGTATTAAAAAAACAGTCCGATTCTCATGAAAAAATAACAGAGGATTATTATAACAAGCTGCTGTTTAACGATGTGGAATATAGGAATGTAAATATAACTAACAACAAAGGAGAGGTTTGGGGGTATTTTACTGAAATAAAGGTTGAAGGGATCGGTATTACAGATCTTTATAGTATTTTCGATGAAAAACAACTAATGAAAATATATGAGAATATATTTAACAATATTGCTACTAAATATGATAAAGATGTCGAGATTGTCCTTCCAATACCTGCAAAAATTATTGATTCAGAATTTCTTTTATTTTTAATGAAATATAAGCATCTAACAAATATTCACCTGGCATTGAGTGATATTAATCTTTGGGATAAACTCTTCTTTATAAAGGAATATCTTGAAAAGATCAAGGATATAGGGTTTAAGCTCTCTCTTTTTAACTATGGCACATATACATCAAATATTGATACTATCTTTACAGTTAAGCCTGAGTTTGTTTTTTTACACAGCTTTATTTTTCTATCTTTTGAAAAAAATTATATAAAACAAGAAATAGTTAAATCAATCCTTCAATTGGAGGATAAGTTGGGTATAAAAATAGTTGCATTTACAAAGTTCAAGGATAAATTGACAGATTTTAAAATAAACTATTTCTGGGAGGACTAAATGAAAAAAATATTTTTAACTTTATTTGCGTTTCTTCTAATTTTTTCCCTTGCCTTTTCAGAAGAGGATCTTTTTTTAAAAATGGATAAGGTACTCATAGAGACCCAATATAAAATTCCCATAAATTATACCAAGATCAATGAGAATGTTTATTTATTCGATAGTAATTTTTTAAAAAATCAAAATATAAGCATCCTAAAAGATTTAATACAACTTATTTCAAGAACATACTATTCACGATATAGATCGGGAGACGGACTTATTTTTGCAAATGGTATCATTAATTCTCACAATGAGAGATTTCTTCTTTTAATAGACGGAGTTCCCATAAATGATCCTTTTTATAATCAAAGCTATATTGATGAATACTATCCCCTAATTAATGTAAAACAAATAGAGGTTTCATTTGGTCCATTTTCCTCTCTTTACGGAACTGGTGGATTTGCAGGATACATAAACATTATTCATAACAAGAACGGGGATAAAAAGGTATCGCTAAGTATGGCAAGCAGCGAAAAATTTCAGCCGAATATTGTTCTTGGATTAAAAAAGGAAACCTTGAATATGGGCATTACAATGTCCTATTTGAATGATAAAGGGATAGGCGTTGATAAAAATTTAAAGAGTCAGCCGGTATTAATAAACGATTATCCTAAGGAAAATATTTTTATTTCCGGTTATATTCAAAACAAAGACCTTCAATTGAAGATCATCTCTATTGGATATCGTAAATTTGAATTAAACAATGCAATGTATACATGGGATGATATACTAATGAACAGAAATTATAATTATGATTTTAAGGATATGTTTCTTATACTTAAATTTAATCATTCATTTAAAAATAATATTCAAATGAAATCATCAATAAATTATTTCACTTACGATCGAAACTCTGTTTGGGGATATAGAATTTATAATTCCACCGAAATAATAAAAACCTATGTTGATAATCCGAAAAAGAAAAGTCAAAAGATCTCAGGCGAATTACAATTAAGCTACAACAACGGTAACTTTAACTTTTTATATGGGATTAATTGGGAATATATAATGTTAAAAGACATCAAGGATTATGAATATATTAATAATTCCGATACTTTTGAAGATCCCTCGAGTTATTATCTGGATCCTATAAATTATTTTAATTATGCTCCTTTTTCTCAAATTGGATTTAATGAGCTATTTAAATATTTTGATTTGATCGCCTCTGTTCGTTATGATTATAACCATTTCTTCAAGGGTTTTATCTCGCCTAAAATTACAT
>CAYVPX010000067.1:3855-8789 GCA_964453935.1 uncultured bacterium
GTTCGTTATGATTATAACCATTTCTTCAAGGGTTTTATCTCGCCTAAAATTACATTAGGATATAACTTTATAGAGAGATTTCACTTTGGTTTTACATACGGTAAAGCTTTTAGAGCACCTACACCAAGAGAAATGCTTATAAAGACATCCAATTGGACAGAGGGAAATGATAAATTACAACCGGAAAAGATTGAATCATTTTCATTTACAATCAAATATTTGCATAAATACTTTTATATATTCACGGATATTTTCAAACAAGATCTTAATAACTTAATACAAAAGATTGAAATTACTCATGGACATTACAGTTATGAAAATATTGGTGCAGAAAAAATTTGGGGAACGAATCTTTTTCTTGAAACAAGTATCAAGAAGGTAAAATTTACTTTTGATATTACCTATACACACGCAAGGGTAGAAAATAAATGCCAATATGATTACCCTGCCTTAAAAACAACACAAACTATTACTTATAATTTGAATAAGGATTTTGATATTTCTTTTGCAAATATATATGTGGGCAAACGTGATAGGGCAAGCTGGAATCCATTAAAAGAAAATGGTAAACCTTATTGGTTAAATAATATTAATTTTAATTTTCATACTCTAAATATAAATTTATCCGCATATATAAAAAACATTTTTGACGTTAAATATTACACAATGTATTATGTGGAAAAGGTAACAAACCCTGATTATAATAATGATCTTATTATGCCCGGGCGCATTTTTGGAATAAAGGCATCATATGAATTTTAAGAAATTTATTCTTCTTTTTATTATAATAATTTCTTACTCATTTGTTTATTCCGAGGTTTATATAATAAAATCATTTGAGTATGAAAAGTTCGAAGAGATCATCAGAGGAATTGAAAATGGACTGCAAAAAAGCAATATAAAATGCTTTAATCTTGAAAAAGAAGGTGCCTATATCAAAGATGACCCCGAGAATGTATGCTTTACACTAGGTGAAAAGGCATATCTTTATATAAAGGAGCATACTTCAAAGATCAGGATCATTGCATTAATGGTCATTGAGAAATCTCTTTTAAAAAATAATTCCCGTACCGTTTTTATTAAATCAGATATGGATATTTATAGGAAAGCACTTTTGCTAAAAAAAATTATTACCAATATGAAAGGCATCATAATACCATGTTCAAAGGTATGGTTTAAGAAGAACCACGATGCCTATAGAGAAAAACTTTCATTAAAAGGGGTAGACCTGAGGTTTGAAGTAATTGATAAGGATGTTGGCATATCTTTTGAAAAAATGGTGGTACCTAAAAATTACATTGTTATGGCAGTTTATGATGTTAATCTTTATAATCAAAGCAGTATTTTTAACATTTTCAGGGTAGTTTATGAAAAACACATTCCCTTCGTAGGTTTTTCAACGGGTTTTATAAAGAATGGGAGCTTTCTTGCAATATTACCCGATTACTATGCCATGGGTGTCTATTCAGGAAAAATTTTATTGAAAGCAAGAAAGAATAAAGTATCTTATTTATTGGATAATCCCTTATTTAACATTTATATCAACGGGAATTTAATGGACGACTTTAATTTTAACCTTAATCTAACTTATGAAGATATCAAGGTTATAAAATGAAAAAATTCGTTTCCATCAAAACGAAAATGATCCTTTTGTTTATTCCATTTATTATTCTGATCCTTATCTTTATGATCTTTTTCTTAAACAAGGTTAGGAATGATATTATAAAAAAGCAATATATGGAAAGCTTTAACTTTACCATTAATAATATTTCAAATGCATTGGAATTTCCATTGTGGACAGAGAACATTGATGATATTGAAAATATTCTGAAAGGTTTGGAAAGCAATAATATCGTTGATAAAATAGTGATATATAAAAATGGTTCCGTCTTTTATTATTATAAAAAATCACAACCTGTGGAGAATAAAAAGATTGCAATATCAAAAAACATTATAAGCCATAAAAGTGTTGATTTTTTATTTTTACCAAAAGCTAAAAGTGCTAAAAGCAAGATCGTCCTCTATTTAAATGAATCCGCCTTGAATCAGGAGGTTAACAAATATTTTAATTATTTTTTGGGCTTTTTACTATTTATTATTTTTATTTTAATAATTTCCTTTTATTTCTTTGTGGATTCTCTTAGTGTGCCTATAATCGATCTTTCTGAGAAAGTAAATGATATTTCAAGAATAAATATAACGAAGAAAATGGAAATTCCCGATAGAAATGATGAGATCGGATTATTAGCAACTAATTTTGAGAAGATGAGAAAAGAAATTTTGGATTATTCCATGCAATTGGAACATTGGAATAAAGAATTGGAAAAAACAGTAGCGGTTAAAACGGAAGAATTAAATTCAAAAAATGAAGAATTACAGGCAACTGTGACCCAATTGAAAGAGCTGAATGATAATTATATGTCAATTAATCGTAAACTTCAAGCTACTCTTGGCGAACTTTCATCAGCCAAGGAAAAAGCGGAGGATGCGAACAAAATGAAAAGTCAATTTGTGTCAATGATCTCACATGAATTACGGACACCTCTAACCTCTATTATCGGCTATAGTCAATTAGTTGCAAATGGTATTATCGGAAAGATAAATAAAAAACAAGTTGAAAGTTTGAAAAATATTGAAAGTTCCGCTAAAGACCTATTAAATCTTATTAATGATCTCATTGATGTTTCCAAGTTAGATTTAAGAAAATTTAAGATCATAATGAAAAAATCGGATATAGACGAATTCGTTTCTAAAATAGAAACAGAGGTAAGTCCACTTATAAGCAAAGTTAACCTTGATTTTATTATAAAAAAAGAATACTTTACAAAAATTGGGATATTTGATCCTCTCAGAATTAAACAAGTCATTTTAAATTTCATAACTAACTCCTTGAAATTTACTAAAAAGGGTTACATAAAATTTATAATAAGACAGGTCCAGGGTATGAAAATAGATAATAAACCGTCTAAAAATGGTAAATATCTAATGATGTCAATTGAAGATACAGGTATAGGATTGAAGGAGGATGAACTCGATAATGTGTTTAAAACCTTTTATCAAGTGGATAATGGACTATCAAGAGAAAAAGGCGGTGTCGGATTGGGTTTATCTATCTCACGTCAAATAATTCAATTACATAAGGGAAGAATTTTTGTAAAATCAGAATATGGTAAAGGTGCGATATTCTCTTTCATTATACCTTATAGTTAAGGTTTTGAGGGACGGTGGTTGACTTTGTTGACTTTTCAAAAAATCATTTTGATAGTTTTAATTATAAATTAATGATGTATATTCCAAAAAGTCAGCTTCCGTCCCTTTTAAACCCAATCAATTCAAAATCTCCAACCTTTTTCAATAGCTTTCCATTGTTCGCTATCTCCTCCAGTGAAGCTTTATCAAGTGGCCAGGGATTGAGTTTGGGATTTAATAAAATGATAGTGTTCCTTTGATTCAAGTATTTTTTACTCAACATTTGAAAATTATTGTTCTTTTTTAATGCTGTGATAATTGAACCTTGGATGAATACTTTTTCCCCATGATATTTTTCAAGTTCCCTATTTAAATATTTTACATACTTATAATATTTGATATTTTTATACCTTTTTGGATTAAATAGCTTATATATACTTGAATTCCCAATGTTAATAATTAATATAAAGATCATTCCATAGAACACAAGTTTTTTGCCAAATTTTTTTTCTAAAGTTTTCAACCCCTGAATAAATGAGATAAAAATGAAAGGAAGTAAATAAAAACAATAATGATTTTGGAAAAAGTGCATACCCACTCTTTGAGATGTGAGCAATACAAGGACAGGAATTAAAATGGGAATGATGTCTATTGCAAGAAATTCAACAAATAAAAAGGGAGCCAGATAATTCAGGAGTTTTAACATCCCTCTGCCTAGCCAGGACATTTTAAGAATAATAATTGGATGAAGGATAAGGTTTTTAATAACATCGGCAAATGAATTTCCGAGGTGTGACCAATTAAAGAAAAGATAAAATCCTTCTCCGGTATAAAATGCCGGTAAAATAGCAAAATATACCACAGGGAAATACAAAAGTGCGGATAAAAATGTTATTAGTCCTGCTTTTTTATCATATTTAAAAAATAATATCACACCAAAAAGTATCATATAGAGAGAAAGATCTTCTTTTAATCCGAATATCAAGATCAATAACAATACATAAAGCCAAATTCTTTTTTTTGTAATAATCTCATAATAAAATGCAAAAAACAACAAGGGGAAAAAAGCAATGGGGTGAAAATCAAACATTGTACCGGCGAGAAGTTGTCTAAAAAAAAGGTATATCAAAACAATAAAAAAGGATTTTATTTCATCAAGATAATAGATTGAAATTTTATAAAGGAAATAGGCAGAAATTGAAACACCTAAAATTTGTAATATCATTAATGTTAAAGGGTGCTGAAAAATGGCGTAAATAGGGACTAATAAAAGCACAGTGGGTGTAAAGTGAACACCAAAATGAGTGGCAAATATACCATGAAAGGGTTCAAAAAAGAGTTTACCGTGAAGCGTATTGTAAAAACCATAATCATAAATACCAAGATCAAAGGTATTTGTGCCAAATGAAAAATACTGTAATATCCTTGCAATTATTAAAATTAAAGTCCATGATAAAATAAATATAACTGTGTGCTTTTTATTTAACATATTTTTTGATCTTTACCATCTTAAAAAACATTTTTATTGCATATTTCCAGAGACGAACACTTGAATTTTTTACATCTTCATGCCAATCAACCTATATTTCAAAAATTTTGTAATTTTTCTTTTTCGCTCTTAAAAGAATTTCAACATCAAAGGCAAAACCAAATTCTTTTAATTCTGAAAACAGTATTTTACCCTGCTCTTTTTTAAATGCTTTAAATCCGCATTGAGTGTCATTAAATTCTAATCCAAGCAACAG
>CAYVPX010000068.1:0-8784 GCA_964453935.1 uncultured bacterium
TGTTATAATTTTTTAAAGGAGGATTTATGAACATCAAACCTTTCAAAATTTTTATTCTTTTGCTGTTCGTTTTTTTATTGATGCTTGATTTTTCTTGTAAAAGAGGTGGAAAAACGCTTCAGAAACAACCCCGTAAGATTGTGATACTGAAAAAGAAAGCAGAAAATAGAACATCACCCTTAAAGCAAGAAGGTTCTTATGCAGAGAAAATTATCAATGGAACATATCTTACAAATCTTTTTTCCTACAATGAGTTTCCCAAATACATTCTCATTACTTTCGGTGATGAGAATTGGAATGAAACGGCGGTTAAAAATAAAATAAAAATCACACCTAATGTAAAATTCTATGTAAAAAAGGTAAACAGCACTCAGGCACATATTGTGTTTAAAGAAACGCTCATGGAAAGAACCGAGTATACCGTAAATTATAAAAAAAGTTCTATTTCATTTGTAACACCGGAATTTTCCGTTGTATCCGTTGAGCAAAGCAATTTTAAAAAGCCCGTATACGATATTAATTTCAATCTTGTCGTTGATCCCAATGACCTATCATCTGCATTATCAATAAAAGCCAATGGGAATCATGTAAATTATTCAATATTGACAAAATATCCTTCAAAAATTATTAGAATAAACACCAATATTTATAAAAAAAGTGAAATTACATTTAGTATTAAAAATCTTTACGATTCATCTCGTAAAAATAAAATAGATCAGTTCTCCAGCGTTAAATTGCTCAAATTTCATACATATCAAATTTATGTTTATAATGCAAATTTTCAAGCAAAGGAAAACAGATTTGATCTCATAGTCAAGATGCGCGAAGATGATGAAACCGGCAAGAAAAAGTATTCATACCAGAGGTGGCAATATGTTCTTCCTGATGTTGATATAAGCGATTTTAAGCATTATATTAAAATAGAACCAAGGGTAAAATTTTCCATTATGAAACTAAAATATTTTTATAAAATCAAAGGAGATTTCAAGCCCAACACAAAATATACAATTACGATCAGAAAGGGATTAAAATCAAATAACGGGAAGGTGCTTTTAAAAGATTTTAAATATTCTCATACATTGGGTAATTATATATCATCTATTCAAATACTTTCAAAGGGTCATATTATTCCAAAGATATATGATAATAAGATAGCCGTCAAAACATGCAATATTGATAAAATGAAAATAATATTGCAACAGATCTATCCTCAAAATATCATATTTTGGCTTACATCCAATAGAAACTATGTCAATGGAAATGTTGCCGATACACTTTATAATAAGGAGATGAAATTAACATCTCCGAAAAATCAATCTACTATTTCATATCTGGATCTTAATAAAATCCTTCCCAAAGATAAAAAAGGAATTTTCTATCTTAATCTCAGAAAGAATTATAATACAAAAGATGCCATTGAATTGGTCATTAGTGATCTGGCAATTAGTGCGAAAAAGGGAAAGGATAACCTCCATGTTTATGTCCATAGTTTTGAAAAACTCACACCCGTTGCAAATGCAAAGGTGAGATCATATTCATATAGTAACAAACTTTTAGAAGAAAAAACAACGAATATTAATGGCGAGGCAATTTTTTCAAATACAAAATCATATGCAATTATTGTTGAGAAAGGAGATGATCTCAATTATTTACCGCTGGATGAGCCTAAAATTGATCTTACAGAATATGATGTTTCAGGTGAAAATTATAACAATAAATATGAATATAAGGCATATGTTTATACTGATAGAGGCGTTTACAGACCAAATGATACTGCAAATATCAGTATAATTATCAGAAATAATAAAAAAGTGGCACCAGTGGAACAATTCCCCCTTAGAGTAAAAATATTCAATGCGGTAAATAAGGTTATTTATAATAAAACAGTAAAACCCAATGATGTTGGAATGGCAACTTTGACAAAACAATTTTACAATACGCCCAGTACGGGTAAATACAGGGTGGAGGTCCTTCTTAAAAAGGATCATATTGGAAGTGGATTTTTCAATGTGGAGGAATTCACACCTGAAAGAATGAAAGTTACAATTGATTCAAATAAGGATCTATTCATTGCAAATGACAATATTGATGCTACACTTAAAGCAATGTATCTTTTTGGAGCCAACGCAAAAGGGGAAAAATATGAAGTGGAATACAGTATTATCCCCTTTGATTTTAAATTTCCCGAACTAAAAAATTATAAATTCGGTGAATATTTTCTTAATAGACCGCATTCAACCTATATTTCAACAGAAAAGGGAAAACTCAATAATAAAGGCGAAAAAGATCTTAGTATTTATCTTCCTTCCAATAATATCAATATTAAAAGTCCCGTTAAATTAAAATTATTCGCATCTGTATTCGAAGCGGGTAGCGGAAAGACCACCAAGGGTTATAAGTCCGTAACGGTGTTACCGGAGGATTATCTCATTGGCCTCAAATGCGATTACACCTATGCCTATTATCATAAACCAATAAATATTAGCGGTATTATAGTTAATAAAGAAGGACAAACAAGTGATAAGCTGAAAAAAGTCCATCTTGAATTATTGCGCGTGAGTTATGACTGGTATTATTATTACGATGATTATGACAGCGAATATGATTGGAAATGGGTTCCATACACCTATTCGGAACAGGCAAAAACAGTTGATGTTAAAAACGGTAAATTTTCCTACTCCTTTACACCTGATAGTTATTGGGGAGGCTATGTTGTAAGGGCAACAGATGAGGATAATAAGGTCATAAGTGAGGTGTTCCTTCCTGCACAATGGGAGTGGAGATGGTCTTATTACTCACATAGAAGACCTTCATCATTGAGAAAATACAAAGACCCCGAATTTCTGAAAATCCAAACGGATAAAGATGAGTATTCACTTGGTGAAACGGCAAAGATAAAGGTCAATACAAAATATGAAGGAATCATTCATTTCTCAGTTGAAACGGATAAAGTGATATATGATAAATGGTACAACGTTAAAGAAGGTGAAAATAAAATAGAATATAAGATCAAAGAGGATGTTCCCAATGTCTATTTCGTTGTGAATTTCTTTAAAAAGATGCCAGATGATCTCTCAAAAGGCTTTCAGCCAATGCAGGGAGTAGGGGTTAAAAATGTAAAGATCACGCCGGCAAAATATTCATTGCCATTAAGTATAGAGGCACCGAAGATCATCCAGCCCAATGATGATTTTACCATTACCCTAAAAAGTGATTTAAAGGATGAAAGAATATATGCCACTGTTGCTGCGGTTGATGAAGGCATATTACAATTAACAAAGTTTAAAAGTCCCAATCCACTTGATTTCTACTTTGCAAAATGTGCACTTGGTGTAAATACCTATGAAAACTACGGCTGGCTCATGGGGAAAATAGCCAATATGCAAAAGTCCGGTGGAGGAGAATGGGAAGAAAAAGCACCAAGCGGAAAGAAAAGAGTAACTCCAATAAAAATTGTTTCCCTTTGGAAGGGCATTGTTCAATTAAAGAACGGAAAAGCAAATATTCATATGAAAGTTCCCTATTTCAACGGGCAATTAAGAATAATGGCAGTTGCAGCAAGCAAAACAAGAATGGGAAGTGCCGAGAAAAAAATGACCGTGAGGGATCCTCTTGTCCTAATGCCTTCCATACCGAGATTCTTATCAAGTGGTGATGAAATTCAAATTCCAGTAAATATTACCAATTTTACCGGTAAAAAAGGTAACTTCAAGATAAATATCATTACTGATGATTCTCTATCGGTGAGGTCAAATGGTAAGACATCAATAAATTTAAAGAAAAAGGATTCCTTTACTGCAAGATTTATTATCACTGTTAACAAATATGCCGGCACTACTAAATTGACCATAAAGGCAAGCGGGAATGGGTTTTATTCACAGGAATCATTTGAAATACCTATAATTCCACCGGTATTTGAGGAGACAACATTAAAAATCGTAAAATTGAATAAGGGGAAAAATGACCTTAAACCCTATTTTCAGGATTGGCTGCCTGAATATGAAAATGATACTATTTTAGTAAATACACTACCCTTTTATAATGGTTTATTGGGAATAAAACGGCTTGTAAGGTATCCATTCGGATGTATTGAACAGACCACTTCGTCTACATTTCCGTTGCTCTATATTGATAAAATACTTAAACCCCTTGATCCGTCTTTCTTCAAAAACAAAGATGTTCATAAAATGGTTATGCATGGCATTAATAGGGTTCTTGATATGCAATTACCATCTGGCGGATTCGGTTATTGGTCAGGTTCTTATAACCCATGCGCATGGGGAAGCATTTATGCAACACATATGCTTTTGGAAGCAAAGGAAGCGGGTTATAATGTACCAGAAACAAGTATCAAGGCGGCTCTTGATTACATTGAAAACATTGTTTATTATAAAGATTATTATTATTACAAAGCATATGGTCTCTATGTGCTTGCACTTGGCGGAAGAAAAAATATTGCAAAGATACATGAATTTATAAAAACCGTACAGAATTCATCTTATAGATATAGGTATAGAAGAGGCGAACAAATGTTCCTATTGGGAGCAGCACTTGCTATTGAAGGGAAAAGAGACGAAGCGGCATCCATATTGACACCTTATTTCAATGATAAACAATTACCCATATCAGGTGTTGAAAATTCATTTTACTCTCATTTAAGATATCTGGCACTCAAACTATTTCTATTACAGGATTTAGACCCAAAAAGCGACTGGAATGAAAAGCTCGCTTTGGATATTTCCCAACAGTTGAATTCAAGACAGCATTTTTATTATTATACCACTCAGGAAATAGCATGGAGTGTGTGTGCATTGGGTAAATTCCTGAGTAAAAAGAATTTAAAACCGGTAAAAAATGTAAATTTGCTGGTTGACGGTAAAAAAATCGGATTTCAGAACCTTAAATTCGGAAAAAATTTGACAGAAACAGGATTATCCGAACATAAATCAATTATTTTGGATTCTTCTGGAAAATCATATGCCTATATTTCTATAAATGGTTACCCTAGATATTTAAATAAGGAAAATGAATCCAACGGATTATCTGTGGAAATCAATAGCAAAAACATTACAGGAGCTTATAAATCCTTTGAGAATGGTTATAAAGTTGGCGACCTCGGTATCATTGCAGTAAAGATCGAAAATTTAAAAGGGTATAGTTTAAAAAATGTTGCAGTCGTTGTGAGAATTCCTTCGGGATTTGAAATAGAGAATCCGCGACTTGGGGCATCACATGCAATTGATTGGATGAATAAAGACCTTTGGCACTATGATCATATGGATATCAGAGATGATAGATTACAGATATTCGGGAATATAAGCGGAGGGGATACGGTTTATTTCTATTTTGCAGTAAGAGCAACATTCGGAGGAGCCATGCTTATGCCGGGCGTATCTGCAGAAGTTATGTATAAGCCGGAAATACACTTTTTCGGTAAAATTAGAAATATTGAGATTAATTGGAATTAAACAAAAAAAGTAAAAAAATATTTTTTTTTACTGCTTTAATTATCTTTATATTTTTACTTTATGTTTTCTATCCCTTGCCAAAGAGATTGAAGCCTCCATTGTCAAAGATAATAAGATACAATAATGGTAAAGTGGCAAGGGTTTTCCTCGCAAGTGATGAGCAATACCGTCTTTATATCCCATTAAAAAATATTCCCGTCAAACTTCAAAAAGCAATATTGGAAAAAGAAGATCGTTATTTTTATCTTCATCCCGGATTTAACCCCATATCACTTGTAAAGGCATTCTTTCGCATTATAAAATATAAACATATTGTCAACGGTGGTTCAACCATTACAATGCAGCTTGCGAGAATAACAGAGCCTAAAAAAAGGACAGTTGGGAATAAGTTCTTGGAAATATTGAGAGCCGTTCAATTTGAAGTAAGATTTTCAAAAAAGAAAATATTGGAATATTACTTGAATTATGCGCCCTTTGGCAAAAATATTGTGTGTGTAGAAGCAGCAAGTTTTTTCTATTTTGGCAAACCCCTTGCAGAACTTAATACTTCGGAGACAACAATTTTGGCAAATCTTCCTCAAATACCCGGCATTGATTTTTTGAAAAACAAGGAACTTTTAAAAAGCAAAAGAAATAGATTGCTGGCAAAACTTTTAAAACATAATATTATTTCCAAAAAAGAGTATGATACTGCAAGCACCATGGGAATTGATATTTCATACCACAGATTTCCAAGACATCTTTTACATCTTTCCGATCTTCTTAATTTGACTAATAAAAACAGCGATATCACCACGACCACTGATGAAGGACTTCAAAATTTCATTGAAGAGAAGATCAAGAATCATAAAAATGAACTTTACAATATGGGTATCACAAATTGTTCAGCCCTTCTAATGGATATAAAAACAGGGAATATCCTCGCCATTACGGGATCATTGGATTATAATAATAAAAAAAATGAGGGACAGGTTAGGGGTTTTACGGCTTTAAGACAACCGGGTTCCACTTTGAAACCATTTTTATACGGCTATTCAATTGATCATGCTCTTATTACACCTGCTACCATGTTAAAAGATATTCCCTTGTCATTTAGAGATTTTACCCCATCTGACTTTGACAATCAATACAGAGGATTGGTCTCAGCTCAAATGGCACTTTCCAATTCATTGAATATTCCCTTTGTACGACTTTTAAAAAAGGCGGGAAAGGATAATTTCGTTGAATTTCTAAAAGGGATTGGATTTGATACCTTAAGAGAAAACAACTATTACGGATTATCTTTTATCCTGGGAGCATGCGAGGTCAATCTTCTTGAATTGACAAATGCCTACCGTATATTTCCCAATTACGGTACATATTCTTCCTATCACTTTATAAAAGAAACAAGCGATTCAAAAAACATGTATGTTCTTTCAAAGGGTGCAGCATACCTTACAATGAAAGCATTATCCATTAGAAATAATCCGGATATACCAAGGGGATTTGAGAATGAACCCTATGTAAATAAGATAAAATGGAAAACCGGAACATCAAAGAACTTTAAAGATGCCTGGACAATAGGTTTTGGCTATAAATATGTCCTTGGTGTTTGGGCGGGTAATTTTAACGGAAAAAGTTCTGTTAATATTGTGGGTGCTAAATCTGCTGCTCCTATTTTTTTTGACATTATAGGGAACCTTGAAAAAAAGGTAAAGGATATTGAAGAAATACCACCGAATGATATCAAGTTGATTAAGGTCTGCCCTGTGAGCGGAAAAAGGGTTACTCCCAATTGCCCCAATTTTATCTATACTCAAACAATAAAAAATAATGAATATATGGAAACATGTGACATCCATCAAAAACTCCTCATTGAAAAAAGATCGGGCTTAAGAATAACTTCCCTATTCCCGGGGGTGGGAGAATTGGAGTCAAAGGTCTTTGTGGTCTTCCCTGCGGATGTTAAGAACTATATTCAAAATTATGCGAAACTTTACCCTGCTGTTCCGCCAATTCATCCTAAGTGTTTTAATTACTCTACATCATACTCCCTGAATGTTATTTCTCCTAAATCAAATATGATTTATCTGCAAACAAAAAATGGAAAGATACCCTTGACTGTTTTTTCAAAGAAAGAGGATGATCATTTCTTCTGGTTTGTTGATAATATATTCTATAAAAAAACATCAATGGGTAGCACGGCTTATCTTCGCCTTACAATTGGTCATCACACGGTTGAGGTCATCAACGATGATGGTGTTTATAAAAAGATAGAATTTGATGTGGTTTTTTAATTAGGGACACACCTCACCTTTTTCACCTTTTTTCATTATTTTGTTCCTAAAAGAAATATCCTTCCTTTTCATATTCGAATATGCCATTATAAGTCTGTTTACAATATATAATAAAATGTGTAAAGCATGGTACAGTTGAAAATAGCCAGAAAAATCGGGGACGCTGTTCAAAAAAGTTGCAAAATTAGAAAGGGCAAACCTTGTAATGATCGAATGAATATCAGATTATCGTATAAATAAAACGATTCTCAAATTGATTGCTCTTTCGTAATGCTTGACAAAGGATTTTCCCAGTGAGATATAAAATATAAAAAAAAATCATTATCCCCTTGAAAAATCAACATTTTTGTATTATAATATGCTATATAAGGTAGGGAAGAAATAAAGATCCCTATATAGGAGGTTATTGCAAGCGTCTTTAAAAAAGTTAGATTGAACCTTATGGAAAAAGATATTTCCACTCGTAAGGTACGTGTTTATTCTGCTATTTTAACAGTATTTTCTCTGCTGTTAATTGCCATTATTCCATCATTGTTCGTCCATAAAGTTACATATGTTCCTCCAATAACTACTATTGATACTGGTGGAATTGTAATTGTACCAGTACACCATCATACAATGCCAAAGCCTCCTTCTGTTACAACAGTTAAAACGGTTAAAAGGTTTACGGGTCATAATGCTGTCCCTAAACCTACAACATTAATTGAACCTGAAAAAGTAGAGAATAACGGACGACAGTCTGATCTCCCACCCGATATTCAAGGAGTAGAAAACAATACTATCTCTACAACTGATTTTGGAGAGATGAGTAACCCACATTTGATAAATAAAGTTATTCCTGAATATCCGAATATTGCCACTATTATGGCGCAAGAGGGGACTGTAAAGGTTTTATGTACTGTTGGTACTGATGGGAATGTTTCAAATGTTAGGCTTTTCAAAAGCTCCGGATATG
Organism: uncultured bacterium; assembly: GCA_964453935.1. Taxonomy (GTDB): domain Bacteria; phylum AUK180; class AUK180; order AUK180; family AUK180; genus AUK180. Next base: position 8,700 of record CAYVPX010000068.1, read on the forward strand.
CTGCTCTTGATAAAGCGGCGATGAATGCAGCCAAATTGTGCAAATTTATACCTGCTATTCAAAATGATATACCAATTGCTTTGGA
>CAYVPX010000069.1:0-8720 GCA_964453935.1 uncultured bacterium
GCAGATAGTCAAGATGAAGACATAGATGGTGACGGATTAAGCAATAAAGAGGAAGGAAAATGATAAAAAAACTTGGAATTATATATATCAATAATAATATAATAACAAAATATTTTTGTATTTTATTTAGCTTATACCCTATGAGTAAAGAAAAAAGAATTATAAAGAAACCTACTCCGTAAACGGTAAATAAACGTGCCGGGTAAATGAGAAATCTGAATTTGTACAAGGAGTATCCAATCAAATCAAAGGTGAAACCGGAAAGGAACCATCCTCTTATTAATTCAAGGATCAAATATATCAGGGGAGAGAAAATAATATATTTACTATGTTTTTTAATAAATAATAAGAATAATTGCTGATATATAGACAAATAGGAAGCTATCAGCAAAATTACAAACAATGAAATAAAAATATTAATTTGTCCAAAAAAGTGAATGGTATTGAACAACCAAAGATACAATAAAAAGTTAAGTACGATATTGAGTGTGTAGTAAAACCATGTATTAATAATATCATAATTTTTGAAAAGCAAAATATAATAACCAAAAATAAATAATCCTTGAAATGCAAAAGGCTCCTTAATTATTTCATTGGAAAATGAAAAATAATATAAAAAGAAAAGAGATAAATAGAGTAAAACCTGCTTTAATTTCTTATTGGTTAATGCTTTTGAAAAAATCATTTGGTATGGTATTATAAATAACCGCTTTTTTTAGTAATCCTGATAACTTCCGCCTTGTATCATACCAATTTTTATTTTTAGGCTCCAGACACAATTCAGCGTTCTTCAGGTATTTACCTTCCTTAAAATTTTCATATATGGGGAGATAACCGCTTTGTTGGAACCATTTTTCTAAATTATTATGCGAATATAGCCAATTAATAAATTCCTGTAAAGCTTTTTTATTTTTTGAATTTTTCGTAAATAAAAGATTTGCTCCCGAAATAATTGTTTTTGTTTTACCATCACTATTGGGCAAAAAATTATATCTTTTATAATGAAAATTTATTTTGTTTTTCATATATGAAAGCGATACAATGGATGTGAAAATAATTGGTACATCTTCATTGGTCCAGTAATCTTGGAAAGAATACCCGCTTTTTATTATTAAATATTTCTTTTGGTAAGATTTAAGAATGGCATTTAATGCGTCTATAGCGGTTGCACTATTTATATGATCAAGCTCTCCGCCTAAATTAATAAAAAGGCTTTCAAAAAACCAGGTTCCTAAATTATAAGCCATGGCAGGTTTGTGAGTTTTATTATAAACATCTTTTAAAAGTTTATAAAAGTCTTTTGCCTTATAATTTTCCACATTTATACCGATTTTATCCATAATGTCGGTATTAACATACATGAGCAGAATACTTTTATTAAAAGGCAGTCCATATTGTTTATTATTATATGTAGCATCTTTTAGCATAACTGGATTTATTTTATCAAGAATAGCTTTACTCACAATTTCATTTGCCTGATAAAAATTATTTTCACCTAATTTTTCAATCCATGAAGAATATCCTATAAAAATATCGGGTAGAACACCTTTAAAACTCTTTAATCCTTGCATTTTAGTTAATATGTTCTTATAATTACCGCCATATTTTAGTTCAACTGTTACATTTTTTTGTGAATTATTATATTCATTAACAACATTCACGAGTGCTTTTTGCAGAGGTCCCTGGAATACATGCCAAAACGTAAGGGTTTCTTGTGCATTTATTAATAAAAAACTGAATAAAATCGTGATAAGAATAAAAATCTTTTTCATATTTACACTCCTATTTCTTTTTTGATCTCTTTAACCCATTCTCTGAATGATTTGATTTCAGCAAGTGTATTGTTAATTTTTCTTAGATAACTATTGATGGATGCTGAAAAAACTTTTTCTTTTTCCATTACTTCTTTATATTTTTCTATGAGTTCTTTATAATTTTTATTTATATTTTCTATTTCCCTTTGGTTTTGCTCATCATATCCTCGTTGTATTTCGTATTTATCTTTTAAATCTTGGTAACTACTTATTAAACTTCCGAAGTTCTCTATCAATTTTTCAACAAGTATTTTTAAACTTTTTGAATGCTCCAAAACCTTTTCAGCATGTTCTATTTGAGAGAACAAGGCTTTAAATGAATTAACGGTAACCATTCCTTGTTCATAAATATCCTTAATTTCTTCTCCAATTACTAAAAATTCTCTTGCAGCATCACCCTTCTTTACAGATTCCAGTTGAATATTCAAAAAAATAAGTTTTAGATTATCAAAGATCATTTCCAAACTGTTCATATAATTATTTTGCTTAACCAAATCGCCTATGATACCATTTATGAAATCAAAGAGCTCATCTATAAATTCCTTATTGCTTTCAAGATCTTCTCCCAGACCAAAAATTTTATTCTCAAAACTTTTAAAATTTATTACATCATATATAAAGGATGTTGCATTGATCTCCTCAAAATTATCAAAGTTAAATTGCTCTCCTTTTATGGAAATAGTATTTAAATAATCAAGTTTCCCTGTTAAAAAATTATCATTACTGTTAAAATATACAATTATCTTCTCCAGTTTTTTATGTGAATTATTTAATTGTTCTTTTAAATCTTCATACGGGATCAGCATTAAACCCACAAGATCCTTTATTTTCTTATAGTGTTCAGGAAACAGTTCAAAGTTCTCGAGTTCCTTTTTCAACAGCATTAAATCCTTTTCTAATAAGTTATTAGAAGTTTTTAGTGCGGTGTATCTTCTCTGGAATAGATATAAAATAATTCCTATAACAACTAAAAAGATTATTGATAAAATAGTGAAAAATATATTATTTAATAAAAGAAATAATACGGGTAATAGTAAAGATAAAAAGAAAAAATTAAAAATCTTCTTGTTAAATAAGTTATCTAAAAAATTTTTAATAATATACCCTCCATAAATAAAGTCCGTTTGGCTTTATTAATTTTGTTTTTGTCCGCATATTCTCCTTAGAATTTAAAAGCATTTCTATGAATGCCATATCAATTTTCCCCGTACCTAAAAGAAATAAAGTGCCGATTATTCTTCTTACCATATTGTAAAGGAATGAGTTGGCACGAATAATGAAATATCCACTTTTTTTACCTAAGAATAACATAAACTTATCAATATTTCTTTTGTAAAATACCACATTTTTCTTACTACTGGAGAAATTGTAAAAATTATGTTCACCAATAAATAGTTTCATACCTTTTTTTATAAGATCAAAATCCATATGTTTAAAATTTAGAAAATATTTGTAGTTTGCCTGAAAAGGATCAAAGGTAGTTTCATCTGCAATTTTATACCTATATTCCCGTTTTGTTGCATTTCGCCTAATGTCAATATATTGCTCTGTCCTATCAATATGCTTTATATAGATAGAGGAAGGTAACCTTCTATTTAAAATACTGCATAATTTGATCTCACTAAAATTGATTGGAGTTGATAAGGATACTATTTGATTCATTGCATGAACTCCTCGATCGGTTCGACCTGCCACGGACCACTTGTATCCACCTGTAAATAGGTGGTCAAATATTTGTTTAAATTCACCTTGTACAGAAATTCTATCGGGTTGTATTGCCCATCCATAATACTTGCTCCCATCATATGCTAAATTTAGTAAATAATTATTATGCAAAGCCGAGTTCATCTAATTTTTCACTAACATCTTTATAATTTGAATCAATCAGGAAAAGATCTTTATAATACTTTATTGCATTTTCTTTGTCGTCCAAACTTTCATAAATTTCACCTAAATGATAAAGTGTGTCCTTTTTTTCCATTCCCTTTGTTATGGTTAACAATTTTTTATAAACGGATATTGAGGGTTTATTAAGCTTGTTTTTTATAAATCCTTTTCCTAATATTTTTAATACACTAATTCTTTCTTCAATTGGTATTTCATCGGTATTATAGGGAATCGATTGAATTAGCTTCATGGATTCATCCAGTTTCTTTTGTTCATAGTAGCAAAAACCCAAGTATGCCATTGCATCGTACTTATATTTTTTATCAATATCAATTATTTTTTGAAATTCCTCTGCTGCCTTATCAAATTCGCTATTATCATATAATTGTATAGCCATGCTCATTCTAACTTCAATATTCTCCTCAAGCAGATCCTCTTTTTGCGGTTCACTATTTATCTCAATGTCTTCATTTTCAACTTGCTCCTCTTCATTCTCATCTTCAACATTCCCAGTCCCAGGTTCAACGGTTGGGCTTTCCGCCTCATCTAATTTGTCGCTTTCCAAACCCATATCAATACCGCCAAGTTCAATATCATCATCTTCATTCTCTTGAGAATCATCAATTTCTACATTATCGGCAATCTCCTGATTATTAATTTCTTCTGCATCATCATTTCCACCTAGGGAAATACCACTATTTTCCATTTCATCAACACTGGGTCCGCCAGCTTCCTCTTCATCCCCTTCGTCGGTTGAAAAATTATTTGCTGCTGTAGAAACCTCTACTTTTTCTGTGTTTACACTTTGTTGGATCAGTTCTTCTTCTATTTTCTTTTTCCTTTTTAATGAAAGGACAATAATTACAATAATAGCAATAGCGGTAATTACTCCACCTAAATATAAAAATTTATTTTTGTTAAATTGGATTTTACTTTTATGGCTTGATAAACCTGGGAAATTTGGATATTTCGCAAGCAACGTTTTAAGGGTTTCAGACGCATCATACCATTTTTTAGCTTTTTCGTTGGCAATTAATTTTCTGTAAAGTTCCATTTCATAAGAATATTTATTGACCTCTTGTTTAATTTTTTCATCAAATGGTTTAAGAGAATAGGCAGTTTCCAATTGCTCATACCCTGCTACAATATTATTAGACTTTAATAATAATTTCCCGGATTTAAATAACTTGTCAGCTTTCTTATAATCCATTATTTTATTTGCCAGTTTTTTATCCATTTCAGGAATATTCTTATAATCAGATGAAGTTGTTTTAACGTCTTGAAGGATAACACCTGCTTTTTTAACATTATTATTCTTAATGGCTTCATTGAAATTTTTATATTCATATTCAAGAAAATTATTTTTAATAGCATTAAATTGGTCTTGCGCATCTTTATATTCAGGATCTATATTAATTACTTTTTTTAAATAGATAGCAGCTTGTGTAATATTATTAGAATTAAGATATTGGATTGCTTTATTATAAGAATATTTTTTACTTATATTATCAAGGTAAATTTTTAATATTGTGTTTACCTTTTTATTTCCTTTAATATTTCCAGTTCTAAATAGATCTCCTTTTTGAGTACTATTGATCAATTTTCCCGTAAAGAGATTTAATTTGTTGGGATCCGTAAACATATAAAAATATCCGTCCGTGGAATTGACACCGAGGTCCAATATCCCATTAGAATCTATATCTCCAAGAATAGGTTGAGAATCAAGTGCCTGTAACCCCTTGGTAACGAATCTGTACTTATCTATAAGTTCTCTTGTTCTGCCGTTGTAAGCCTCGACAATTCCGCGATTGTTTGCAATGAAGATATCGTTTGATAGATCCCCGTTAATATCATAAATAATAGGAGTCGCTGTTATCTTACTTATCTTAAAATTCCACGGCTCAGTACCTTTTTGTGCGTTAAAACAAATTATCTTTCCACCTTCGGTAGCAATAAGTATATTATCATTTCCATCTCCGGTGAGATCGGCAGCTAATGGTGCAGTTAAGATGGGGTCAGCAGTATTATAATACCATTTTTCAGTTCCCGTTGATGCATCTAATACAATCAATTTGTATTCTTTAAACGCGCATGCTAAATATATTTTACCTTTAACATTGACAATAGTAGGAGAAAATAGTATAGGTGAATTTTTCTTTGAGAATTTCCACATCAAAGAAAAGGTTTTACCGTTAATGGCAAAAAATACACCTGAATTACTTCCTACAATAATATCCTCTTTATTATCACCGTTAATATCATAAATTAGTGGAGAATCTAATATTGGCTTTCTTTTACTTATAATAGAATATGAATGTAGATCTATTTTTTTATAAAAATTACCGTTCATAAGATTGATTATATATAAAAATTCATTTGAGGCACCGATCACACCGTAATATTTATTCCCTATGCGAAATAAAGAAAATCCTGAGGAACTTGCAGCTGACATTGAATTTTTCCACAAAATATAATCACCGAGTTTTGTATATTTATCATTAAGAACATCATTCATAAGTTTAGCCGCATTTATGGCAATGATCTCGTTATTCTCCGTAGAAACTATGATATCCTCAATACCATCATTATTGGTATCAAAAAGAAGTGGAGTAGAAATAACATTTTCGCCAAAATTTAATTTGATCCCGTATAATCTGTTGTTTTTCTCATTTTTCATAATATCTTTGTATTTTGACCAATTAGAATCAAGAAAATTTTGATAATATTTTATATATTCGGTATTCATAATGAACAGTTCATTTGATTCATTTATAAGTATCAATTCATATTTCCCATCTCCGTCAATATCGCCTAGAGCCGGCATTTTTCCAAGCGTACTTTTAGTGGCAATAGAATAATAGTCCGCGAAAGGTGTTACTGCCATAAATATAATTATTAAAAGCATCAAAAATGTGAATTTCTTCATAGAGACTCCTTATTTTTTTTTAAAAAAGCCGGAAGGATTCCTTCCCTTTTTATATATCCTCCGGAAAATGTGCCATCTTGACTATATACAGTGCCACAAAGTGTACTGAATTCAGGTAAAATAAAATCATAAATACCCACTGACTCCATTAGATCCCTTACTTTTAGTAATCCATTTATTATTAAATTACTAATGTTCATACCTGTTTCTAAGAATACTTGCGCCTTTCCATCTAAAAGGTCCAAACTTGTACTTCCTAATAATTCTGCTTTCATCAGAAACATTTCCTGTCCTTGAAAGCTATATTCTTTTAAACATACGGGTAACAATAGATGTCTTTCAAAATCTTTTTTTAATTGTTCATTTACCGTACATTTTTCACAAGCATAAGAAAGTTTTTTTACAAGACATTTGGCGACCAATTTCATTTATACAAGTACCTCTCGTTAATAAAAATATTATTAAGCTTAAAAACATTTTCTACTAAACTTGCATATTCCTTATTTATTTTTTTTTGTAATATTGCTCTTTTTATCTCAGGAGCTGCATCTTGTATGGTAATATATTTTGCTTTTCTTTTTTTCTTTATCCAGAAGATCTGATAACCATAAGTTGTTTTTCTGGGTTTTGCTATACGACCTATCCTGAGATGAAAAACAATGTTTTCAAGCGCTGTAGGGAGATCACCATGCTCGATCCAGCCTAAATTACCCCCATTTTCAGAATAAGGTTCATTATTGTAAATTTTTGCATAATCTGCAAATTTACTCTTATCTTTTTTAAGTTCTTTGTAGATCTCTAAACTTTTATCTTTATCCTTAAATAATAATTGTGAAATTAACAAGGCTTCTTTCTTATAGAATTTATTGATATTTGCATTATAATAATTTTTTATTTCATTCTCTGAAATATCAAAATTCATGCTGACCTTTTGTTTGAGAAAATGATGGAGAATATATATATTGTTCAATATTTTTTTTGTTTCATCGTTATTAATATTTCCTAATTGTTTCAGAACGATTTTTGTTTCTGTATCCGGAAGGGTAATATTCTTCAATTCCTCCGTTACCACCTTGTCAATGATCATATTTATCAATAATTTCCGTTTTACTTCCGGAGTATAGCTTAAAATATCCCTATCCCCATAGTAGCTAAGAAAATCTTTTTCATAAATCGGTTTATCATTGATCTTTGCTATTAAGATCTGCTTTGTTTCAACCTTATTTTTTTGAGTACAGCCAAAAAGTAAAATAATGACAAATAATGAAATAACTATTTTTTCTTTTCCCATGGATTATTTTGTTGATAGGTTTCCTTTCTGTTAATAAAAAAGAATTTAGTTTGCGAAATAAACTTAATATTATCCAAAAGTTTTTTTTCTAATTTATTTTTTTTCTCTTTTATTAATGACTCTATATATCTTTCTTTTAATTTTTTCTTTGCTTTTTTGAAGCCGGTATGCTTCTTTATAACAACTATTCGTAAATAATTTTTATCATTTATTGTTAAAATATCCCCGGTCTTAAAATCAATTCCTTTTAAAAAAGGTAAATTGTCGGGGGGAATATCTGAATAATAACCATTATTTTTAGGGTCTTCGTTAAATTTTCTATATATTACAAGGGGATCTTTTCCGTTTTTTATATCTTCTACTATTTTTTTTGCCATTGTGTTTTTGACCAGGTATTCTTTATTATTTCCATAATGAAGCGCTATGATAACCGCCGATAATTTTTCATAAAAAGCTCGATCCTGGTTATAATATTTTTTTAATTCTGTGTCTGTCACGGATTGGGCAATAGTTTTTCTCAAATAAAATAATTCTACAAATTGCCGGAAGTTAAATTCAGCCAACTCGTTATAAGATCTTTTTTGTTTTATAAAATCCTTATCTTCATTGATCTTAGAAGCTAATTTATCATAAATTATTTTTGTCTGTAAGTAATTTCTTAAAAAGTTGTTCATATTATCGTGATTCATATAAACATATTTTTTTAATTGTTCATTAGAAAGGAGTAGATCATTTAATTCACTCACAGTAATAGAATATTTCCCATATTGGGCAAGGACCATATGTATAGCAAATTCAGATG
>CAYVPX010000070.1:0-8496 GCA_964453935.1 uncultured bacterium
TCTTTGATATGGAAAATCTTTTACTTAGAAGATCATAATATTTAGAATAATTCATCTTCTTTTTTGTAATATTCAAAAATAACCTTCTTTGCTTTTTCCATTTCATCCTTTAAATAAATATCTTTTTTAACAGGTTTAATATGCTGAGATAAGAGATCTATTAATTCCTGATTTTTTTTACTTCCTAATTTCTTTTTACTTAAATAATAAGCTTGATACACCGTCATGGTGAAAAGTGCCATTGCTTCTTCTAAATTATTTACCCCATCTCTTAATTTTAATGCCCCATTTCCTGCCATTGAAACAAAGTCCTCTTGATCGCCGGATACGGGTATATTATAGACGCTTGCCGGTGTTGCAAGGATAGCGTTGCGATTTGCAAGCGAAGCCAATGAATATTGAACAAGCATAAATCCCGAGTTTAATCCTGAACTTTCAAGTAAAAATGCAGGGAATCTTGATATATTCGGGTTTATTAGACGGTTAGCCTGTCTTTCAATAAGAGAAAGTAGAACCGATACGGAAATAGCGGCTGAATCCATTGCAATGCCAATTGCCTCACCATGAAAATTCCCGGTCGATAAATAAAGTTCCTTTTCAGGAATAAATAATGGGTTGTCCGATACGGAATTGAACTCGATTTCCAACTCATTTTGCACATATATAATATTATCAATTATTCCCCCGATAACCTGCGGGACACATCTAATTGTATAGGGGTCTTGAACCTTTGTATTTTCTTTATTAATTGAAATTCCGGAAAGATTTTTCCTCAATAGATCAAGGAATATTTTTACACCTTTAAAGGGTCTTAGTGTATAGATCTCATTTCTAAAGGGCAATTTATTTATATCTTCCAATTCGAACCATAAACCCATTAGATCTATATATAATAAAAGCATCTTTTTTAACTTAAAAAGGTTTAACCCGCCTATTGCCGCAGAGAATTGCATACCGTTTGTTAAAGCCAGTCCTTCCTTTGCTTTTAATGAGAATTGTTCTATTTTTAAGATCTTCAACCCTTTTTTTGCTTTTATTCTTTTATTCTTATAATAGAATTCTCCTTTACCAAAGAGTGTTGCGAACATATGTGCAAAGGGGATTAAGTCGCCGGAAGCCCCTAAACTGCCGCCTTCATATGTAACAGGGATCATGTCTATATTTAATAACTTTACTATAACTTCTGCCAACTCTTTTGTAACACCGGAATTACCCTTTAAGAATGTCATAAGTTTTAAATACAAAGCTCCACGAATATACTCCTTCTCAATTCTCTTACCGTTACCCACAGAATGTGATAATATGATATTCTTTTGAAGTTGTTCTAATTTATCTTTGGAAATAGCAATACGCGCCAATTCACCGAAGCCCGTATTTACACCGTACATGGTCTTATTTTCATTGATCAATTTTTCAATATATGTTCTGCATATCTTTAGCTTGGTAAAGTCCTGTTTGCTCAGTTCAACGTTATTCCCATTTACAGAAATAGAAACAAGCTTTTTAAGATCAATATTTTTTTTTATATTCATATAGCTTCTCCAATAGTATTATTATCTTTTATATATGATACCAAAATTTCGAAAATTTTAAAACTCAATTCAGGATTATTAATTATAAATACCCGAAATGCAGAAGCTGGTATGATCAAGGTTTCAAGAGATGTCAAAGCTTTTACAGAAGCAAAGGTCTCCTTTTGAGAAATTATTGAAAGTTCACCGAACCAATCTCCTTTTTCCAACTTTTTTACCGAGGTTTGAATAAACCCTATCTTCTTTATTACCTCTGCTTTACCTGATCTTATTATGTACAGATTTTCACCGCGTTTTCCCTCTTTTAAAATAATTTCATTCTTTTTAAAATGTCCTTTTTTCGAGAGCAGAAGTAAAGATTCCAATTTAAAAATTGAAATTTCATTAAATAATTCAACATTTTTTAACAACATTAAGTTTTCCATTATATCTTTCATAAAACTCATCTCCCTATCATTTGTTATCTCATCAATTAAACCCATATTATATAAAAAAGCTTTATCAAACGCCGATAATTTGCCTTTTTTATCACTTGGATATTTATTTTTTTTCCTTTGTTTAAATGTATAATCCAGAAGGTTCAAGGTTGTTTTCAACTCATTTTTATATTGAACCCTTTTCCCCTGGATCATTTCCTCAAAATATAGAATGGTCTCTGAGATCATATAATAAATATCAGGGTTTAATGAAATAATAATACTAACATTTTCTTTTTTGTAATTTATAAACACAAGCAGCATCATAAGATCAATTATCTTTTTTCTTAAATATTCTTTCAAAAGATTTTTTTTATCATTATTAGGAAAGGAAAAATATTGATTCCATAAATAGATCATATTATTATACGCTGTCCTAACTATACTATTTATATCTAAATCTTTAAGCTCTTTTTTTTTGAAAATATTTTTTTGTATACCATAAATCACAACATTATATTGCTGTATCAAGGTTAATTTTGATAAATTTCCATATAAAAATCTGTAAATTTCATCAAGCTCGTGGGCGTACATTAAAATGAGCAAGGTAGATACCTTTGATTTTCTAAAGCCTAATTTTTTTAGATGTTTGATACTTGCTTTTATTGTATATGGTTTTTCTATGATAAGATTAACCGTTTTTTCATAATTCAAAAGTGCATAATTATGCCTTTGAAGAATAAAATATATTTCTTTTGCTGCTGTAAACGGAAGTTCGCTAATATTGTTCAGAATATTCGAAAAATATTTTTTCATTGACTTTGTTAAATTATTATCTTTTACCAATAAAAGAAGCAGCTCTTTTTTTAAATTTGCACAGGAATCTTTTGTGATCTTAAAAACCGTATTAATGGGATAATTATTATATAGATATTTTGCTAAAGCATACCCGTAATATTTTTCATATTTTTTGATCAATTGCTTTAATTGTTCCAATTCGATCTTTTTACCTAATTGGATAATGGAATAAAAATAAAATTCATTGTTAGGATCACTTGTTTCAAAATTATTTTTTAAAACAGAACCTTTGGAAAAATCATATTTTTTATTTATGAGATCCTTTTCAGTTTTTATTTTTTTCAGAAACGCTTTAAAATAACCTGATCTTAGTGAGAAAGATAGGAGAAAATATAATATTGAAATAATAGCTATAAGAATGAATACATATATTATGGGGTATTTTTTCACATACAATAGAACAGCACCTACTAAAAATAATGCAAAATATTTTAAAGTACCTTCAATAAATGAAATAACATGACCCTTTCTAAATATTGGTACAGGGTTATAGGCAAATTGTATCGCCGGATCCTCAAACATTTTTTTAAAGATCTCCTGAAATAATTTTGTAAAAACGGATGCATAGAATCCTCCGGAAAACAGGAGAAAAAGACTATTGACAACCATTATACCGGGATAAATTGAAAAGATATTAACTGTACCTATATAGGGGATAAGTCGCGCAAATAAAAAGTTTTGGAAAATAAACAATAGATAATGTGAAACACCATGAAAAAGTCCAAAGAACAAAGAAAGATCTCTTTCCGTCATATAATTTTCCGCCATTTTATATTTGAATTGATAGTCAACAAGGACCGCTAATACAAATGAGAAAAACATCATTATTACCAATTTGCGTATATAGGGGGATTTGACCGTAGAAATATCTTTTAATTCTTGTTTCACCTTCTTAGAATTAAAATCAAAAAATCGGTAATCCGAGAACAATAATTTTAATTTTCCCGCTGGTAGCTCAAATAAATAATACATGGCAATAACATTGAACAACGCCGCCAATAGAAGGTAATCATGAATATTAACAAAGATATACTTTGTAAAAATAACGATAGCAAAAGCTGTAGTACCAGCTGCTGCCGAACCACCGGCTAAAATGAAGGGAATTGTTTTTTTCCTATCTCTGGAATTCATTCCTTCGTTGATGCTTGTGTAAAAAATAATAAGAAAAAATGTAATATATGTCTCTATAAAGATATACGCTAAAATATCGATAACCATACCACCTGAAACATATCTTAATATAATATAAAATATTGATGAAAAGATGAAAAAGATGCCCAGAAATTTTCTTTTATTCAGTCGAGATGATACAGCTGAATAAATGGAAGAAATAATGATAATAAAGATAGGTGTTAAGAAATATGATATTGGTAGAAAATTTGGACCAAGTTCCTTTAGGAACATTGTATCTATTGCGTTTTGTGCAAATGTGAAACTAACTAATGACCATCGGAATATTGATTTATATTTAGAGGCGCTTGCTAATGTTTCTTCATCAATACCATAGAGTTTGGAATATATTTTCTTAAAACTAAATGCCATCTTTCGCTTTTTTGTAGTCCTTTTTTATTAATTCTTTTAATTTTTCCACATCATTTACTTTCTTCGGTTTTCTAATAAATTTCTCAATATGTAAACAGATCTCCTTTCCATAAATATCTTTATCAAATTTATCCAACCAGGCTTCAATAATGATATCATTCGTGGAATTAAATGATGAACTTCCTACAAAGATCAAAGCGAAATATGACTTTCCTTGAAAATATGCACTCCCTTTATAAACACCGGTGGAAGGAATTATTTTATTTTGAACATCTACATTCACAGTAGGAAACCCCAGTATTCTTCCTAATTGCTTACCTTTCAAAATCGTTCCGCAAATTAAATACTCCCTTCCCAAATATTTTTCTGCGATCTTAAATTCGCCATCATATATGGAATTCCTTATTAAAGTAGAAGAAACTATTTCTCCATCTTTTCTATAAAGAGGGATAGAATAGGTTTTAATAGAATAATTTTTCAGCTGATGCCTTAGATAATCAGCATCACCTTTACCAAAATGTCCAAATCGAAAATTTTCACCCACAACAACGGATTTTATGTTAGTTATTTTCAATAACCTTTGAATAAATTCATCTGGTGAAAGCTTTGAGAAAGCAGCGGAAAATTCAATGAAAAATATTGTATTAACACCCAAAGATTCTAAAATCTCGATCTTTTCATCATAAGTTGTAAGAAAGAAATTATCACTGCGCGATTTAATTACGCTGTCAGGATGTGGGAAAAAAGTTATAACCCCAAGTTTCATACCAGGTTTTAGTTTTTTTTTTGCGAACTCCAATAATTTTTGATGACCTAAATGAATGCCGTCAAAATTACCTATTACAATTATGTGGTCATTAATATCTTTTTTAAAATAATCCCAGTATATTTTCATTGTTTGCCCATTTGTATCTTACCTCTTTTGAAAGAGAGAATATTAAACAATTTATCCGTTTTGATCTCTATGTTAAAAGGTTTAATCTTAAATAAAAATCCGGTTTTCACCTGCTCTTTTTTGATCTTTACCTTTACCTCCGAGAAAGATGTTTCTTCCGGAAGATCTTTTAAAAATAATGAACCTGAAAGCGGAGAATTCTCACAAAATGGGACAGAAACATTAAAAGATGCTTTTGAGACCTTTTCTGATTTAAAAAAATGATCCAGAATTACTTGCCATTCACATAATAATGAGGGTACAAGATACTTTTTTACCGCACCATCATCCAATGGTATCTCCTGCAATAAATTCCCGGTAAGAGAGTTTACGGAAAATATTATATCTCCATCTTCATTCTGTATATATGTTACACGGCTCTTAGAAATATCCCATATTTTAAGTGTCTTTATTAGCCCGTTCTTATCAATAGTTGATTCAAGTTTAACGGAATATGCTCCATCTATATTTAATGTAACCTTCAATATGGAGCTATCTCCTTTTGTAATAAGTTCTTTATAAACGAATTTTTTCCCATTGTTATTTCCCACAAATAAATTTGAATTATTTTCATCCGAATACATAACTTGATTTAAAATCAAGATAAGAATAAGAATGTACTTTATTATCCTTCTAATTTTATTCTTTCCCCTTTTTCAATATAGTTATAAAAATCTTTAATTATTCGTTTATGATCAAAAGCAATATTTTTAGGAAGTGTGTCGAACATATAGCAGCCTATATCCTGAGCATCATCTGCCGCTTTCATTTTTCCCGACTTGATGCGAGCAATAAAAACAGTTGTGATCGTATGCTGCCTCTCATCTCTTTTGGGATCGGAATATGTAAAAAATTGTTCTAATAATTCAATATCAAGTGAAGTTTCTTCTTTCGCCTCACGAATGGCAGCATGTTCAAGTGATTCTCCATAATCAACAAAACCGCCGGGAAGAGCCCAGCCATGGGGAACATTCTTTCTATCAATTAGAATTATTTCTTTGTTTTTGCAATAAATTATTATATCCACCGTAGGTGTTGGATTCCTATACTTCTTCACTATTTACAATAAGTTCCTCCAAAACTTTTTTGAAATCTTTCAGACCATTAACAGGAACAATTATTCTGTTTTTATATTTACTTCCCTTTTCTGTAATCCTTAAATATTTCCCTTGGTCATTCTCTTTTAGATCAAAGTAGAACTTTTTCTTTTCTATAACTATACCCTTTGAAAACAATAAATCCTTATTTTCCATTTTAACTCCTAATTTTAAAATTCCTTCGTAATGATATTATAAACTTCACCTAAAAGGTCAGTAAGTTCATAAAGTAGAAAAACCTTAATATCCTTGTTATTCATTTTATCAAGATCTGCGTTCGCTTTCTTGAAATAAAAATCCAATTTACCGCCTATAACATGTAATTTATCCAAATAATCCATATTGTTAAATTGCTTTAACTTAAAAATATTTGCATCATCATTCTTTAATTCATTTTTTATTATCATTAAGACCGTATAATACATACCGAATTTTGAGAAGATATTTGCATCGTATTTGCTCATATGTATTGATAAACCTAATAAATAAAATATAAAAGCATTGAGATATGCCTCATCATTCTCCAGAAAAATAATATATGTAGAAAAATTTTTTAAAAATTTTTTCGGTGGAAATACTGAAACTTTTTTCTCACGGATGGAGCTATAATACCTTGTGAAAATGGACATCATATCCGATTTATTTATAGGTAAATTATTCATGGTCGTAAGTAAGAAGGAAAATAATTTATTTATATGCTTTATTGAAATTTTTTTCTTTTCCTTGGTCAATATTTTTGCAGCAATAAAATAATTGACAAGATTATCATTAATATCATCATCTATGTTTTTCAAATTAGAAATCTTATCAACGAGTTCAAGGAATAATTTATCCGTTTCAATATAGCGTTCAATATCAATCTTATTCTCTTCGAAAATGATCATTAGGTCTTGATAAATTAAATTATTTTTCATATAGTTCAAAAATTATTTATTATATAATTGCTCCATTAATTTTGCCTTTTTATTTTTTAATATTCTTAATTGATTTTTCTTCCTTATCATAAATGAATCAGCGCCGTATTGCAATGCCTTATCAATATATTGCATGGCAGTGTCGTAATTACTTTGTGCTTCATAACATATTGAAAGATCATAATAAGCCGCTTTCAGATCCTTGGGATTGGGGCTTTTTGTTAAATCGCTAAATATTGGTATTGCATTTTCCCACAAGCTGCCCTTCGCGAACTTAATAGCACTTTTGAACCTTGGGTCCTTGCCTGAGATCAATTTCTCCCTCCTATATACAGTGTGAGGTGCGATTTGATTAACAAAATTTGTTGTGATCTGATTCCTCAATGATGAAAGTAAATTTTTGGCAAGAGGCAAGGAATTAACCGCATCAATACGTGTTGTCTTCTGAGCTTTTGCTGTTTTTCCCTGTGAATAAGTTTTTGAAACAAGTATCTGACCTGTTGTAATATCTATGATCTTAAACGTAACCTCTACACGAGCTTTCCTTAATACTTTGTACATTTTTACATAATAATATTTCTTCTCTTTTGAATTATATCGCTTTACGTTCACCCATTCTCCTGAATCTCTTGTGGAATAATCACTGACAACACCTGTTATTATAGCATCAACACCCAGTAATTTCCCTATTTTTTGAGAACCGGCTTGGGTCAAACCGGAAATGGAAAGTTGCTGTTCAGCCATGATCTGGTTCAATTGAGTTCTTTCTATAACCTTATAAAAACCGTTATTGAGCAAATTCTGTGTTAAACTATTGGAAAACGCTAACGCCGGATTTTCACTATATCTGCCATATCTGTTGTACATTATTGTAGAGCTGAAATCCGAGATAGCAATGGTTTTCACATTTGGTAAAAATATTTCTGCCGGTTCAAGCATTTTTACACTTATAAAACCCCCGCCGCAGCCCATAAAAAACCCTAAGATAATAATCAAACCCACAAGCATTAAAAATGATTTTAAATTTTTCATACTTCTCTCCTATTATATAATAATGTATTTTAACTTATTTTTGATATTATTTCAAGAAATTCATCACTGTAAATGAAATTTTTTCTTTATATTCTTTTGAGAACTCAATAGAATTAGAATATAATTTTTTATAGATCTCATTATTTTCCAGTACTAAACTAATCTTTTGAG
>CAYVPX010000071.1:0-8455 GCA_964453935.1 uncultured bacterium
TGCCTGAGCGAGGGTGCTCGCAGACAGGCAACGCACAGGCAGGCATTGTCAATTGATTCCTACGTGCTAGATTTATTTATTATAATAAAACAAAATATTCATTTGACATTATATTAAAAATATACTATAATAAACAAAGTTTACAAAGGAGTTTTTATGGGAAAAAAGAGGTTTTTGATTTCTTTTCTATTGCTTTTATTTATGGTCAGCATTTCTGCAAATCCTTTAATAATAACCCCGCCTTCAAATCTATCTGTTACAGATTATCATTATGATGATGGAGGTTCTGTTATTGTAAAGTTCCAATTATCTGACAGTGATCCCATTTCAAAATTAAATTTAAAGGATTATAAAAACATTTCTTTTGATAATGATCAGCTCATAGTAAAAAAAGGAGATACCACAGAGACATTTTCTGAAGGTATAAAGGATTATTCCATTATTGGCGCTATTATCAATGTCAAAAATGATGTTAAGGATTATGATAAAATAATCAAAGATCTAAAGCTCAAACCTGAAAACTTTAATGAAAAAGAACTAAAGAATTTTTTAGAGTTGAACTTTGAAGAATTTAAGACATTTACTCCTTTTTATGTGGTGAACAACATTTTTAATGCCTCTAAGGTTGAAGATAACAGCTTGAAAAATAAGTTCAGATTACCTTATTTAAAAGAGGAGAATGGTAAAAAATATTTTTATATTAGAGTAAAAGGATTGAATGATTATAAGGATTTTTATAAAACCCTTTTTAAAATTCAGATCAGATTTAATAAGAAATATACTGCGCTTATTGGACAATATATTAAAAATAAGAAGACAGAAAGTAGTATCCAAAAAAAGATCCCGAGAATAATAAAAGAATTAAAATACTTGGGAAATGAACATAGATATTATCAAAAGGTCTATTTAAGTTATGTTCCACTATTCAAAAACTTGGCAAAGGACATCAAGGAAAATACCTTTGATATAAAGAAAATGAAAGAAAAGATTGCAACCTTAAAAAATAGTAATAAAAAGTACAGTGCAACTATGAAAAGTTTATCAAAAGATTTTAAGATCCTTTTTAATGTTGTTGCAATATCCAACCAAAAGGTTAAAAGCTATTCAAATTTTGTTGAGATCAAACCGCATGCTGAGATGTTGAATTGGGATAAAATATATATCTTTCTTTTCTCAATCGCTTTTGTTATTTTAATGCTCTACATTTATCAATTAACAAAGAAAGGTAAAAGCTTTTATATTAGACCAATTGCCGGACTTTCGGCTGTTGAGGAGGCAGTAGGAAGATCTACTGAAATGGGTAAACCCGTGTTATATATTGCCGGTTTAAGCACTATCTCTGATATTGCAACACTTGCTTCAATCAATATTTTAGGTCAAATTGCTAGAAAAGTGGCGATCTACGAGACACCTCTTATTGTACCGGCATACGATCCCATTGTTTATAGTGTATTAAGAGAGGTCGTAAGAGAAGCATATATTGATGTGGGTAAACCGGAGGCATTTCAAGAAGAAAATGTTTTTTACTTAACTACTGCGCAATTTGCTTATGCTGCCGGTGTCAACGGTATTATGGTGAGAGAAAAACCTGCAACGATCTTTTATATGGGGATGTTCTATGCAGAAGCACTCCTCATGTCTGAAACAGGTAATCAGATTGGGGCTATTCAAATTGCAGGAACAGATGCCATTACACAAATACCATTCTTTATTACATCCTGCGATTATACATTGATAGGCGAAGAACTTTATGCTGCAAGTGCTTATTTGTCAAGAGAACCGTTATTGCTTTCGACATTGAAGGTTCAGGATATGGGTAAAGCATTCGTTATGTTCTTACTCGTAGTCGGTGTTATTCTTGAGGCTTTCGGCATTCATATTATTTCGTATTTATTACAAAATATACCGGATTAATAGGAGATACAAATGAAAAGACAACTTCCATTAGCATTGGTTTTTACACTCGGTATACTATATTTTTTCGTTCCGTTTATTTCTGCTCCTTTCGCACAGAATGTTCTATACACTGAATTATTTGTCAATTGGATCAAGATCATAGGTGTTTTTGCTATTATTATGTCAATAGCGTCCCTGTGGAGAAGAAATATTGTAAAGATACAAAGAAAGCACGGCGATTATATTTATAGCTATATTGAAATTATCGGTATGGTTTTTATAGGTATTCTATCAATACTCCCTCAGTCATGGCACATTGGCAAGGTATTTATTGGGGGCATTGGGGATCAATCTATCTATACATGGGTATTTAACAATATGCAGATACCAATGCAGGCAACAATGTTCTCAATGCTCGCGTTCTATATTGCATCAGCTGCATATCGTTCGTTTAGAGCAAGAAATGCAGAAGCAACTCTTTTATTGATTACTGCTGCAATCGTTATGATAGGAAGAGTACCGGCAGGTGAGTCAATTTATCAATGGTTCATTCATATTCAACAGCATATTACCCCTAATATTCATTGGGCTGGTATATTTAATTTTCAGGGTATAACACAGTTTATCCTTGATATTCCCAATACTGCTACAAAAAGAGCAATTCTTTTCGGGGTCTCCATGGGAATGGTTGCAACATCTTTGAAAATTATTTTTGGGATTGAAAAATCCTGGCTCGGCGGATCGGATTAGGAGGCTATGATGAACAATTTTTTAATATGGTTAGGCAAGGTTGATAGACGATGGCTATATCTTTTAATGGCAATTGCAGTGTCCATCCCGATTTTTCTTAAAATGAAGATGCATGTTAAACCTACAAAACCGGTAAAGATGCTTTATAATTATATTCAGAAACTGGAGCCAAAGGATTCTATAATGATCGCTTTTGATTATTCTCCTGATTCCCTTGCGGAATTGCAACCTATGGCAAAAGTATTATTGTATCATGCATTCAAAAAAGATGTCAGGGTCATTGGGCTCGCTTTAGCATGGCCATCAGGCTCAGGATTAGGGCTTGAGGCAATGCAAGGCATAGCATCAAAATATAATTTTAAGATGTTGAAAAATAATCTTACTGAGATCATGAATAATCCTGCTATACGAAAATGGGTTAAGGAGAAAAAATACAAAATCAAAAATGCAGAAGAGAACATTTCTAACTTTATCGTAGCCAAATTTGAAAATGATAAAAATACCTTGAGCGTTAACAAAGAGCTAATGGATATTTTTACAAAAAATAATTTATTCTCAGGTATTGATTCCGGTAAATTAAAACTCGTGGGAAGAGATTGGGTTTACTTCGGTTATAAACCCGGTTATGTTTCAATCATACTTGGAATGGGCGGTGATATTGTTAAGACCATACAAACAGATTATAAAGGAACCTCTTTAACTGAATATGATATGTTCACTAATCCTACTACTAAGATAAAAAACTACGATAATATCGCAGTCGTTATTGACCTTGCAGCCGGAGGTTCACCGGGAACTTGGATCACGTATGTAAATACTAAATTCGGAAGACCTGTTGCAACAGGTGTAACAGCAGTTATGGCAGCAGATTTCTATCCCTATCTGCAATCAAAACAATTAATTGGATTATTGAATGGAATGAGAGGTGCAGCAGATTACGAAACCCTTACAAATTATGAAAAGTTTAATGGAAAATTAGGACTTGGATTACAAGGAATGGGATCACAGACATTTGCACATTTCCTAATTATTTTATTTATTATATTAGGAAATATCGGATATCTTGCTTCCAAGAAGAATGGAGGGAACAATGAGTAGTATAATAACAACAACAATAGCGGCATTATTGACATTATCTATATTTTCATTTCTCTATAAGGATAATCCTCTTTATAAATTTGCAGAGCATTTACTCGTAGGGATCAGTGTCGGATATATCATTGGACAAACATATAGATTGGGATTTATTTCTTATGTGTGGAACCCTATTATACATGATCACAACTACCTTTATATAATACCAACTATCATCGGATTATTCTACTTAGGGTTTGTTTCGACAAAGACAATGTGGCTTATTAGAATACCAATTGCTTTGGGAATGGGAATGGGCGCAGGATACTCAATTTCCTATACATTCCAAACCCAAATATTTATCCAGTTAAGACAAACAATAATGGTCTTTAACCATGCCAATATGGGATTTTGGCCTATTGTAGCCAATATTTTACTTGTAATTGGGGTTTTTACCGCTATTATTTATTTTTTCTTCTCGTGGAAACACGAAGGAGCAGTTGGTGTTTTGGCAAAAATTGGAATTTATTTTCTTATGATAGGCTTTGGAGCCTCCTTCGGATTGACAGTTATGGGAAGAATTTCATTATTGATAGGAAGGTTCTTATTCTTATTTAAGGACTGGTTGCATTTGATATCCTATTAATTTGAAATAATTTAAGGTCTTTTTTCGTAATATTAATGAGTATAGATGATGATATAATATTAAAAATTAAGAAAGGTGATGTAAATAGTTTTGAGGTGCTCTTTGAAAAATATCAATACCTTGTTAAGAACCGCATAATGAAGATCATTGGTAACAGCCCTGAGGTCGAGGATCTGGTTCAAGAGATCTTTTACAAAGTATTCAAAAACATTGGTAAATATAACTTTAAAAAAAGCAAGTTCTCCACATGGATATCTACCATTGCTCATAATGCTACGATTGACTTTCTGAAAAAACAGCATATGAAAATTTTCTCCAGTGACACTTTTTTTAGCGCTGAGGATTCCCTTGATATACCAGATGATGATGATCCACAGAGTATTTTTATCAATAACGAAGAACGTAAATTTCTTCTCTTTTGTATGGCGAAACTTCCTAAGAAGTATTTTGATATTTTGGAATTAAGATATATGCAGGACAAAAGTTATAACGAAATAAGTAAGATATTGAATATTCCAATGGGAACGGTGATGACAAGGATATTCAGAGCTAAGCGGGCTATTCTTAAAATAGCTGAGGAAGAAAATAGAAAATGAAAAATTTTAAAATAGAAGATTGGGAACTTAAATTATTGAAAAACAGTGAAAAGCAAAATTATATCCGTGTGTCTCACGCTCTCAATAAAATATCTACGGAAAATGCTTCTTTTAATACTGAAAAATTAAATTTTCAACCAATGGAGAAGAAAATACATAACTACATCATATTAAAAAAAATTAAGCTCTTTACTCTAATTGCAATTATTCTCTCTTTACTGATTGATATTATTTATTTAAAGAATATTGAGGAATGGACTAACTTTTCTATGGCAATGTCAGGTTTCATTATTTTCATTTTCAAACTTTGGCTCGATAAGGTATCATTCATTTTATTTAAATCCGCCGCTTTTTTATCAGGGATCTTGAGTAATTCGTTCGTTTTAATTCTTCTCATTATAATTTCACTTATAGCATTGCATTTTGCAGCTAAAAACATTCACATTATAAAAAAAAGATGAAGAAGGTCTTCTTTATTTTAGCCTTATTTATTTCCGTTTTAATATTTAGTGAAATTCATACGGGATATTATGAATTAGGAAAAAGCAGTATTGTAAAAAATGATCTGATCATATTCGGGTCAGGTAAAATTGACGGACTATGCATGGGAAATGTAACATTTTACGGGGACACACTTGAAATTAACGGTACTATAAAAGGCGACCTTAATTTCATGGGAAAAACCTTGCATCTTAACATGAATTCTCATATTTACGGTAATGTTCATTTTGTTGGCGAAAATACCGTTTTGGAAGATGGTTTTCAAATCGATGGAAAATATTTTAACAAATATATTATGAGAAATATTCGCTATTTCCCCTTTACATCAAGCAAACCTATCTATATTCCATTTATTTTTATACTCAAATTCATTATAGCATTTATTGTATTTTTACTGTTTACAAAATTCATAAAGAACACCGCTGCATATGTAAGTTCTCATCCATTTTATTCTTATCTTTGGGGTATTGTTTCGTTTTTTTTAACCTTACTTTTAATAATTATTCTATTGATTACCATAATCGGGATACCCATGGCACTTCTAACAATTGTTCTATTATTATTTATCATTCTTTTTTCATCCACTACTTTTTCGTATTATATAGGACATCTAATAATAAAATCAAATAAACAATTTCTCGAATATATAGCTTTTTTCATTGGTTTTACCATTTCTTATCTTTTAAACCTAAATCCCGTTATTCATATAATATACATTGTTTTTATTCTCGTGGGTTTTATGGGTGCAATATTTATTAAGCTCTTCAGATGACCACCATATCCGGTGCTTAATCTTCAAAAATGATTGTCATAATTGTGAAAAATGTATTACCTTTTTACTTTTTTATTTCTTTAAATTATGATATAATATATTTATGAGAAAATTGAAAACTATAATCTTTATTCTTCTTTCTATATTAGGATTATTCTTATTTTTTCCCATCTCAGAGACCTCAAAATTTTCTTTCCTTAATTTCTGTTCCACATGCCCTATTTATCAAGAAGGAATTAAAAGTAATGTATCTCTATGGATTTATCTTAAAAATATTTCCTACGGAATAGTGCTTTTTTCATTAACTACCATTCCTGTATTTGCTATTGCCTCTTTTCTATCGGCACTTATCAAAAAAAAGATATATTTGCACGATCCCATATCTGCTTTCTTTTCGGCTTCTATTTTACCTTTATGCTCATGCGGGGCTTTTCCATTTATTGCACATTATAAAGCAAAAAATAAGTGGGAAAATATATCCAAACTCGTTTTCTTGATAACCACCCCCATTTTGAGTCCCGTTATCTTTATTTTATCTTTAAAAATGTTGGGAATTTGGCCCACTATATTGAGATTTGTCATATCTTTAATTTTCGTATTTCTTGCATCAGCATTTATTTTCTTCTTTACAAAAGGCAAAAGAAAAAATGAGAATTTTGCAAGTAAAAAAGACACTGTCTTTAAACCAATAGTTATAAAATCTCCTAAAAATATGTCATTTATGAGAACAGCTGAATTATATTTTTATTCACTTTTAAAATACGTATTTTACGGCATTGTCATTGCGGCAGTTGCCGTATTGTTGGTCCCTAAGGATTATTCGCAATGGTTTTTTTCAAAAAATATTATTTCCACATTTCTAATATCATGGGTAGGAATCCCCATACATCTTTGTAATGGCGGTGATATCATTGCAGTTGCACCATTTGTATTCTCAGGAATGCCGGTAGGGACAGCAATTGCCTTTGGTATAACGGGAACAGGTATTTGTTTTACAAGCATTCCTCTACTTTACAAGATATTAACAAAGAAGGGATTCATTCTCTATCTCATAGCTTTTATTATCCTACCACCACTTTTGGCACTTTTGACAAAATGGATATTCCCTGTTATTCCTTTAGTAAATAGAGGTTTCTAATGAAAAGATATATTGTTACAATTTTAATTCTTGTATTTATTAAAATATTCTCGATTTCAAACCAATCACCTATTGTTTTCAATGTTGATAAGACAGTAAAAAATAATTCTATTACCATAACTTTTAAGATCTATAATAGAGAAGCAGATGATGAATTAAAGATCATTATTATAAATAATAAAAATGATGTATTGTACTCACATAAAAATAATTTTATTAGTGGGGATATTGGTAATATTAATAAAAAGGAACAATACCAGATCATTATAAAGAACCAAAATTTTAAAAATTTCTTTCCAATTTTACTTTGCTATGATGGGAATTCCTACGGAACAGAAATGATAGTATTAAATAAAAGTAAAGAATTTACCGAGTATATCTCAAAATATGAAATGACTAATATCCAATACAATGAATTTGTAGAGATAGGAAATTATTCAGAAGAAGAATATTGGCATATTTATGATAAAGCGATTACCTTGAAGGACCTTGCATGGAGATATTGCACCAAATATCAATGGCAATGTCCTAAATTCTGGGATCTTGGTGAAGACCCGTATTATAAAAGTGATCCTGCATCTCATCTTAAATGCTCTCCTGTTGTTGGTATCACTTGGTGGGAGGCATTGGCATATATTAAATGGATGGACGGAGAAATTATTACAAGGGATGATTGGGCAAAACTTGTTTTGAATAAAGAAAAATTCCCGCAAAATAGAGTAGAGTTTATTGATCTTCAAGTGTGTAAACCTCCAATTTTTACAATGGCAAATCTTCGCTTTTCAAATGGGGATTATTCATATGATGGATTTACAAAAGATGGTTATAAATTTACTGCTCCCGTTGGATCATTCCCTCCAATTATTTACAAAGGACAAAAGATCTACGATCTAATTGGAAATGTTTTCGAGTGGACAAAAGATGTTGTTAAGATAATACAATATCCGGAATTTACATGTGCCGAAAGATATATAATCGGAGGATCATATAAATCTAATATACAACAGATGACATATCCCATTATTGGATTATGCCCACTTTATAGAACGGAAGCCATTGGTTTTCGTTATAAAATAAAAGTA
>CAYVPX010000072.1:0-8360 GCA_964453935.1 uncultured bacterium
ATTAGTGCTCCGTGGTTATTCCATTTTCTTTTTATTTTCACTTGAAAAAAAAGCGTTTTTATAAGATAATAAACAAAAGGAGATATTATGGATTATGCAAAGGAAATACTTAAATTAAAAAAAGAAAAGAATGCTTTAATACTGGTTCATAACTATCAAAGTGAAGATATTCAACTCATTGCCGATGAATTGGGTGACTCACTTGATCTATCAAGAAAAGCAAAGGCATCGGATAAGAACCTGATAGTTTTCTGCGGTGTATCCTTCATGGCAGAATCGGCAAAGATACTCTCTCCGGAAAAAACAATTCTACATCCGGTAAAAGAAGCAAGATGTCCCATGGCGGATATGATCTCAGCAGAAAAGGTAAGAGCATTAAGAGAAAAATTCCCGGATGCAGCATTTGTTGCCTATATCAACACCAACGCAGAGACCAAAACAGAGGTTGATGTAATATGTACTTCGGCAAATGCAGCAGATATTGTCAGGAACTTGCCTCAAAAACAAATAGTTTTTTTACCCGATAAGAATTTAGGGCGTTTCGTTGCAAAACAGGTTCCAGAGAAAGAGATCATTCTATTCGATGGATATTGTGCTGTTCATGAATTTTTATATGTAAATGAATTGGCAGAGACAAAAAAACAGCATCCTGATGCCCTGATCCTCACACATCCCGAAGCGAATGAGAATATTTCAGATCTTTCTGATCATCTTCTCGGAACAGGTGGAATGATAAATTTTGTAAAAAATTCTGACCATAAAGAATTCATAATCGGAACAGAAGAAGGGCTGATTGACAGATTAAGAAGAGAGTTTCCAGAGAAGAAATTTTTCGGCTTACAACCAAGAATTATTTGTGAAAACATGAAAAAAATAAAATTGGAGGATGTTTACCTGTCATTGAAAAATTTACAATATGAAGTAGAACTCGAACCGAATATTTTAAGAAAAGCGAAAGTTCCCCTTGACAGAATGCTGGAACTGAGCAAGTAGAATTGTCAATTGGTGTTCATTCCCTGCAATAATTAGAAAAGGAGCAGTACATACATTTTCCATCTGTATCAATATTTTTCAATGCGGTGAAAGGTTTTGACATATCAAGCATTTCTTCAAACAATTCTGATAATCTCTTCTCATAAAGTTCCAAATATTCATCCGTTACAGGTATCATTTCGCTTATGAAATTTTTTGATACATAGTATATTCCCACATTGATCTCTTTGCCCTCTAACAATTCCTTATTATTGTGTTTTAACAACAAGGTATAAAAGAGCAACTGCGCAAAGTGATACTTCTTTTCAAATAATTCCCTCATCCCGTTTATATCCTTTAAGGGAAATTTGCTTATTATCCCTTTAAATGATTCATCAGTACCTGTTTTATAATCAATGATCACGATCTTATTGGGATATATTTCCAGACGGTCAATGAAACCCCTTCCCTTAATGTTATAATTTTCCAAAAAGCTGCCGTCTTTGAACTCCTCTTCTGTTTTAATTATTGCTTCATTTACTTCCGGTCTGTTCTCCAACTCATTTTCTATAATAGAAGTTATGAGGTTTTTACCAACATCTATAAACAATTTATTCAAACCGTGGTCTATAATCAGCCCGTTACCCATCTCTTTTTTATTCCAATCATCAATATAGTTTAAATAATTTTTTTCAAATAGGTTATTGTTTTTTATGAGTTCATAAATATCCTGTGGTTTATTTTCATATAAACGCTGAAATACATAATGCAGAATACTTCCCAAAATTGTTCTATCCATGTTCTCCACTACGCCTTCATCCTCTTCTTTCAATTTCAGGACATATTTAAGATAAAATTCATAGGGGCAATTCATATATGTATTTATTCTTGAAAAGGAAAACGTCATTTTCTTTATTTCATTGATTATTGTATCGTTTTTAGGAATGGATTTGGGTAAAACGGATTGTGCCGCAAGATTTTCACCGTATTTATAATAGAGTTCCTCCATATCCCAATTTTTCCCAATGGATTCATTTTTTATATTGTTCCATAATAAATATGACAAAAATCTTGACTTTTCTGATGCCGATGTTGCCTCTTCGCTTTCGTTAAAATAAACAAGATGAATATTTTCAGCACCCTTTAAGAGCCGGAAAAAATGATAGGCGAAAATAGCAGAATTCTCCTTTGCTGTATACATCTTGAAATAAGCCCTTATATCATGGGGAATAGTTGACATTGATACTGAATTTTTGGGAATAATCCCCTCGTTTACAGATAGAATAAATACATTTTTAAAATCAAGCGACCTTGTTTCCAATAATCCCATTATCTGCAATCCCTCCATGGGTTCGCCTATAAAAGAAACAGTTCCGTTTTTTAAAAGTTCTGTTAGAAGATTGAGAAATTCCGTCATATTCAGCTGGCGGATTTCATCAATATACTCATGAAGAAATTCAAGATTATCAAGCATGGTGTTCACATATTCTTCATTAATGGATTCTTTCTCTGAAAAATATTTTTGCATCTTCAAAAGGAATTCTTCCAAAGCATTAAAAAATTCCAAGGGATCATTCATAACGGTGAAGATCCTTCCGTAATTTTCGGGAAGTTTAACATTAATAAGATTATTTTTCAATATTTTTTTACGGAAATTTTCAATGTTTTCAAAGGTTATACTATCATTTTCATATGCAATGATATTTTTTATATTTGTGCTGTTAAGTATGGATAAAATATCGTTCCCGTAAAATCCCTTTCTTTTATCAATTACATTTTTAAAGTGTGCATTTACAATGAGCATTATACTTTCAAAGATAGGCGTAGTGGCGATGGGAAAGCCCATTGTTACATTGAACTTTTCATAATCTTCGGGAATAGCATATAAAAGGGGAATAAGAAGAGATTCATCCATTAGGACAATGAGGGTCTCCTTCTCATTGAGTTTCTCTTCACTTAATATTTGTGAAACATATTGAACCTGATCAATACTTCTGTTAACCATAACGGATTTGACATTTTTTTTCTTTTCCAATGCGGGTTCAATTTCTATGGCATTACCGAAACGTTTTATATTTTTTCTCAAAAACTGGCCGCTCAATTCATTGTCATTGTGGAAAATGGGGTCATCATCCCAAATGAACTCCCCTTTTCCCTGTGCTTTTATCTCATCAAAAATCCTTGTCTCAATAGGAGTTAAGGCATTAAACCCTGCAAAGATCACCTTATTATATTGAATTACGCCTTTTGATATTCTATTCAAGGCATCCCTGAATATCATACCTGAATAACCTTTGCCAACATTTCTCAATTCATTGTTGAGTTTTTCATACAGGGGCTGAAGTTTTTCCTGCATCTCAACATATTTTTTCAAAAATTCCGTATTCTCCGTCATTTCCTTATCAAATTTTGACAGCTCATAGAGATTCCTAAAAAAACTTTTGATCCTGTCATCATCTATTATAAACTTATCAATCTCAATAAAATCACCTATTACCTGCTTTGCAAGGGGAAGGTCCATAACTTTATCATTAAAAAGTTTCCTATAAATACTGTATAATTTTAAGGCAGAACTCAAACTATCTATTTGCTGCAATTGAGAATACTTATTGATAAATTCTCCAAAACTGAAGATTTGTGGAAGAATGAGGGCTTCTTTTTTATTTAATTCAAAGAGTCCGCTTTTCAAAAAAAGGGCTGCCCTTGACGAGGGAAACACAATAGCGATATTTCCTTTATTTTTCTCTATTTCAACTATATATTGTGCCACTTTTTTAATAAACATCTCAATTCTCCACTTTTATTTCCTTACCGGTTGTAAATAATAATACACCGTAAACATTATTATAGCCGGCATTTTTTATGATTGAAATATACTCTTTCATTTTTTGAATATACTCATTATCCTCTTTTCCCGTTTTATAATCAATAATAATGGCATTGTCAACATTTAGAGCCAGAAGATCAATACGGTCAATGTGATTTTTGTTAAATATTATTGGAACTTCTTTTTTAATTTCATATTCACTGAGTTCTTTAATAACATTCGAACCCAAAACGGTATTGATTGCATCGCTTAATTTTCTCTGTTCACTCCCATCCAGTTGAAATTTATTACAAATAAAGGTATAGAGCGTTGAATCAAATTCAAAATCCTTCAACATCTCCATATACATATGAAAAGCGTTGCCGAACTTTATTTCTTGGCTCTCTTTTTCATCATATTTTCTTTTTACCCTGGAAATAATGAGGCGCTTTTGCCATTTGAAATTATTAAATGCCAGTGGTTTTAAAGAGATATTTTCCACCTTTTTTTCAACATTTTTAGGAGGTGTGCCGTAATGCCTTTTTATAAAATCATTTTCTTCACTACTTGAACTTAACAATTTGGAACCCTCAGTAAGGGATCTCATCCTTTCACCGAATTTCGATGGTTTCCATTGTCCTTTTTTATCAATACCCATTGAGGGGAAAATATAGAGCTCATCCTTTGCTCTCGTATAGGTAACATATAAAAGATTGCCGTAATCGTAATTACTGTTCTCATATTCCTCATCAACCTCATTAAAAACTCCCATGTTTGAAATTTTAGTATCTACATAAGAAACAAAATCACCGTATTTAACACGCACAATACCGTTTTTTTCATCATTAATGTCCTTTGGTTCATAAGGGAAAAGCACAACGGGATATTCCAAACCCTTTGCCTTGTGAATGGTGGAAATATTTACACTGTTCACACCGAGAGCAGCACCCATGGCGGACTCTTTGAGCTCATCCCATTTATCCAGAAATTCGGAAATCCCTCCTGTATCAAGATTCGTTTTGACAATGCTCAGTAAAGCGGATATATAGGGTACATGCTTATGTATAATATCATTAAAAAGTGTAGTGAACGAAACAATAAGACCGTATAAACTTATGCCCTCCCTGAGATCATAGAGTTCTTTTAGTCCATTTTTAAGCTCTTCATTATCCTTTGCTATGAACTCAAAGAACTCATCGGGTGTCATTTTTTTTATATTATCTACATTTTTAACGATTCTTTCCATTGAAACATTTAAATAATTGAATAAAAGAATGTAAAATTTATTTTTATAGTTGTCGGGTTCATTGAAATAGCCCAGGATGGAAACAATAAACTGGACAAAGGGATCAAATCCGATCTGCAAAGCATCTCTTGATATAACAGGAATATCATTATCCAATAATAAGGGAATTAAACCGTCGGTATCCTTGTTCCGTCTGATCAAAACCGTTATGTCCCCGTAGGCAGGATCATTTGGGGTACCCCTACGCATAGAGATCTCCCTTATATAATTGAGAATAAATTCATCCTTTTCCTTTGGAAGCTCTTTTATTTCAACATAACCATTCTTATTCTTATGAAAAGGTATCTGGCTAATGTCTTTGGGATCCCAGAATATGGACTCATCGTTTTTCAGATTATTGAAGAACTCATTGTTGAACTCAACGAGCTGTTTCGCGCTTCTGAAATTTTTGTCAAGAACCTCTACTTCAACCCCATCATCATTTAGAAGAGATTCCATGATCATCCTTTCTCCTCCGCGCCAACGATAGATCGCCTGTTTTATATCGCCAACCAGTATAACATCACCGTTATTTTCAAGTGCTTCCCTTGCCAGCGGGTAAAGCGCCTTCCACTGTTCAAATGATGTATCCTGAAATTCATCTATTAAAATATGGCTGAACCTTTCACCCAATTTATAGAAAATGAAATCGGAAACGATCTGAGAATCTGCATTTTCGTTGAGATTTTTAATTATTTTCACTCCATCCGACAGAAAGAGAATATTCCTTGAACTTTTAAATTTTGCGATCTCATCCTCAATAAAAAAGTAAATGAAAAGCAAATTGAGTTTTTTCCTTATGATTTTCAGTTTTAATATTTGCCTGCTTAAATCAAATATCTCCCTGAAACGGGCATTTAACTCAATTAATTTATCTGTCATTTCAACGCCCTTTTTTAATGTGAACTTTTGATAATGGACCAAAATACTGGGAGAATAATTAGGTATCTCATCATTGAGAAGTTTATTGCAAAAAGTTTCGATATAATTGAAATGACTGATCTTATTTTTGCAGTCATCATTGATATCCATTTCACTAAGGAAACTCTTTGCTTTCTCTTTTACCTCTTTATTTATCTTATTTAGAGTTTTGTAGATGTTTTTATAGTTATTAATAAACTTTTCTTTATCCAATAGAAGCTCTTCCTTCCCCATAAGTTGGAATTTTACATTATCTGTCTCGATCCTTTTAAAGAATTTTCCTGCATACTTCTTTATGGCATTGGTTATATCCCATGATTCTCCTAATGACAACTTTTCAAAAGCCATTGTTGTCATACTTTGGGAAATACTTTTGTTTATTCCGTATTCATCAAAGATCTTGTCCGTTGCATACTCGATGATCTCACCTTCATCGAGTGTTATATCGTAATTTATAGGAATGTCAACCTCTCTTGAAAAAGTCCGCAATATCTTTTGCAGAAAGCTGTCAATGGTGGAAATATGAAAATCATTATAGTTTGAAAAGATATAATCAAGTGCCGCTTTTGCTCTATTTTTCAGTTCATTTACGGGAACACTTGCATCTTTTTCTATGATCTTCAAAATTTGAGAATTTTCCGGATTTAAATAGATCTCCTCCAAATACTTTATTATTCTATCCTTCATCTCCTTCGTAGAATTATTGGTAAATGTAATGGCAAGGATACTAGGTACGGTCTGAGCAGCAGAATAATTATCCTTTTTGTCTACTGCCAAAGCAAATTCAATATACTTTCTTGCCAGAGTAAATGTCTTTCCCGACCCTGCTGATGATGAATATATCTTAATCTTTTTCATAATTAGGGACGGTGGTTAAAATGGTTAAGTTACTCTCCATTCCAAAAATACAAACCATAAATTCTCCTCTACTATATTTTACTCAAATTTGAAAATAAATCAAGGGCAGGAAGCAATTAACAATGGATAGAATACAATTGACAATTGAGAATGGACAATGGACAATTAAAAAAAAAATACTAAATTAATTTAAAACTTTTTAACTTTTCAACTTTTACAACATTTTAACTTTTTTTGTCATTCAGAGGGAACTTGGAACCTTTGAACTTTTTGACCTTTGACCTTCAACTTTTGACTTTGGACTGATATGAAGTAGTTGAGAGTGTAGAATTCCTGCCTGTGCGTGTCCGCACGCAGACAGGGAGGGTTGAGAGTTTCAAAGCCAAAAGTCATTGCGAGGGAGCAAAGCGACTGTGGTAATCTCATTTCCTTACCATTTTGAACCTTGAACTTTGAACCTTTCGACTATACTTGAGATCCCTACGGGAACAAGTTCCCTCTGGATGACTTCGTCACTTTTCAACCTTTCAACTTTTGACTTTGGACTGATTTAATGGAATAAATAAATGATTATAAAAATAATTAAAGTTGTTTTATAAGAAGAACACGTCCGCAATTTTGACAATACTTAATTTTTTTCTTCATTCTAATATCAACGGCATATTGAGGCGGGTTACTCATATTACAACCCTCGCAGGTATCATTGTGTAAATATACAATAGGGTTATGTGGATATTTTTTAACTAATTTTATATAATTATTTCTTACAGAATCGGGCAAGTCAGCTATTTTATTTTGCTTCGCCTCTTGATATTTTTTAATGTTTTTTTCTACTTCATTCTTCTCGTCCTTTTTTAATACCAACTCCTGTTCCATCTCCATTTTGTTCTTATCAAGGCTCTCTTTTAATGTTTTGAAAGTAGATTCATAATCAGATTCATTATACATCATATTTAATAGTTTATCTTCAAGTTCTCCTTTCGCTTTTTTTAATTTATTTATATCCTCACCTATTTTAAAAAAGTCCTCATTAGTTTTTACATTAAATCTGCTTTCATCAAGACCTTTTATTTTATTCTCTATATTGCTTATTTTATCTTCAATTTCCTTTTGTTTCTTATGCATCTCTTTTTTCTTTTCATTTTTTTCTTTAATTTCTTCATCAATTTCTATGATTTTTTCTTCATAAACGGAAACATTTTTTAATATTTCAGCTTTTTGCTCAATAAGATGACTTAAGGTATCATCGAACATCTTTATATCATACAAAATTTTTAGAATATCTTCTACATTAACTATTGCCATTTATTACCCCTATAAGATCAAAGAAACATTTTTGATAAAACATATTTTTTTATAATATCGTGGTGGGCCCGGGAGGGATCGAACCTCCTACCACCCGGTTATGAGCCGGGAGCTCTACCAACTGAGCTACAGGCCCTCACACATTTTTTAATTATATCAAATTATTGAAATAAATCAATGTTTTTATTCATTATTTTTATTAAATAATATTTT
>CAYVPX010000073.1:0-5847 GCA_964453935.1 uncultured bacterium
TAAATAATTTTTTATTTTATAATACTATTTTTTTAGATAATAATTATATCACAACCTATTTTTAAGATTTATACAACCGTTTATCAAAGAAGCTAAAGAATTTATCTTTTAATAAAAGTTAATCTAAATATTTTAATAATGCAAATAAAACATATTTTTCCCATTTTAATGCTTCAATATCTTTTGCTTTAATCCACTCTATGATCCACAATAATCTCGATATATACGCTATAATCAATATCTCTGATAATGTGCTTTTTGCATTGGAGAATGTTAAGATCCTTTTTATAAAGGTTATCCCTTCATTGTTGGGAGAATCCGCGAAAATACAGCCGGCACAAAGGCCGAGATCGTAGTTCTTTATTCCTATTCCGGTAAATTCCCAATCAATTAAATAAGTAATTTTTTCTCCAAAAAGAATATTCATAGGATGAAGATCTCCGTGAATAGGTACATATTCAATGGGAACCTTCCCTAAAAAATTAATAATGTTTTGAAAATCAGCTATAAATAATTCGTAAATTTCATGATTTTTCAATTGTATATCCCGCAAATAGTATTTTATTTTTTCAACAATATTTGTTTTCTTAAAATGTTTATCATAGAATGTTTTTAATTGTGGAATATTTATAAATTTATTATAAAGTTCACCTATTTTCTCTGCATAATCCAATTCTTTAATGTATTGCGGGCGTATAATCGGTCTATTTTCAATATATTGTTCAAGTGTATAGAGGTAATTATCTTCTTCCAATATCTTTTTACCACTTATTAATGGTAAAAATTCAATATGCGGAAAGTGGTTTTTAGCGAAAAATTCATACAATTCAGCTCTATTTCTTAATATTTTCTTTTTTATTTTTAAATATTTTCTTAATATAAATTTATCTTTCGATTTTATTAAGAACCGAGAGATCTCCCTATTTGGACTTCCATATAATTCGTTGTCATCTAATAGATCAAAAGAATCTATACCGTATAATGTTAAGATTTTCTTTAATTGCGTTTTTTGCATAAATTAAATTAATTATATAGTTTACTACCTATTTGTATGGAGTCAACATATATCAACTCACAGGAATGATTTCCCGTATCTTTTCGTGATAAACTTGATTGCCAGTTAAATTCACCTTTTTTCTTTACAAATCCGGAAATTTTTACCAAATATCCATGTATTTTAATTATATTGCCTTTTTTAATCTTTAATACAATTGCTTTGATGTTATTATTTGCAGGTATAATGTGGTTGTTTGCGGCGTGCTCATAAAAATAATTTTCAGTAAATGGTGCGCCACGCTTTATCTTAAAATAGAACCATCTTCCAAATTGTGAAACCTTATAATACTTGTCAAATTTTTTCAATGGCAGAAATTTACCCCATCCGAGAACAAGATCTATTGGAGAAAGAACAGATGAATAATCGTAATGATATTTTTTTGTATGTAATACCCTCGCTTGAATCGTATATTCTGCCAATTTCTCAAGGAAAAAACTCCCCTTTTTATTTTTAATATGAAATGTTCGGTTTTCGATAACATTTTTTTGAACAGGCTCTTTCTTGGGGTTGATCTCTTCTACGACAATAGTATAATGCGTAGATGCACCACACGAGAGAAAAATTAAAGACAAAATTAAAAGTAAATATCTATACCTTATGAATAATCCCTTCATCTTCACACCCCCTGTATTCAAATTGAAAATTTGAGTGATGTATTGAAAACTCTTTATTTAACACTGCGTTGATTTTATCCTTTATTCCATCTATTGTTTCAATCTTCAGATTTTTGTTCAATCTAATATGACATTCTAATAATATTTCATTTTCGTTTATACTCCAAAGATGTATATGATGAACATTTTCTATATAAACTGTTTGTTCTTTTATTTTATTTATCATATTATTAATATCAATATTTTTCGGCTTAGTTTCTAAAAGAATGGATATTGATTCTTTTAAAATAAGAAATGTTTCTTTTAATAAAAGAAGCACAATAATAATGGTAAGAATACTGTCGATATAACTTATATTGAAAAATTTTATTAGCAATGCACCCGTTATAACCAATATCGATGAAAAAAAATCAGATAAAAGATGCAGAAATGCTGCGCGCGTATTTAGATTATCGTGTCTTTCATTTCTTAGGAAAAGCATTGAGAAAAAATTACCCAATAAGCCGATGATTGCAATAATAAGCATTATATTGAACTTAATACTTACTGGATTTTTAAGCCTTTTCAATGCCTCATATATCATAAAAACAATGATTACCATCATTACGGATGCATTAACAAAAGCAACAATTATCTCAAATCTTTTGTACCCGAAAGTCCGATTTTCATCAGGAGCTCTTTTCCCTATTTTATAAGCAATGTATGTCATTGAAATTGCCACCGTATCTGCCAAATTATGAAAAGAGTCTGAAAGTAATGATAAACTATGTGAAAATAGCCCCCCGAAGAACTCGGTAATGGTTATTATAAAATTAAACAATACAACAAATAGAAGTTTTCTGCCACTAATTGAATGATGATATTTGGACATAAATATGTCTTTTACTTATAAATCAGGGCAAATGGGTTCTCAACAAATATTTCCTGCTTATGTGTTGCTTTATATTTTTCTATCTTTTTTTGTAAAAGATCCTGCATTTTAAATTCAATATAATGTTTAACTACACTATCCTTTACATTTTCATATTTTTGAACAATATCATTTTTCTGGGTTGTGATTATATAAAATAAAATGATATCGTTTCCTAAATTATATGTATCAGAAAACGAATTGGGTTTTTGTGTAAGCAGGTTTTTGTATTCATCCGGGCTTTTCTTGAACAATATCCGTAAATAATTTATGTTGAAGTTCTTTCCTTCTATAAATGTAACCTTATCGCCGAACTCAATCTTTAATTTGGTTTTAAAGAGATCATAATTTTCTTTAACCTTGTTTTTTATTTGATTGATCTTATCGTTTACATTATTTTGCTCATTAACGGATATGCCCCCTATATTGATCCTGATCATATTTGCGTTTATATGAGATTTTATTGTAAAAAGCAGGGATTTTCTCGTATTGTAAAAATCTTTTAAATCTTTTTCGGTATATTGAACTTCGTTCTTAGCCTTATCTAAATAAGCCTTTTGGAGATAGTATTCATCAAATATTCTATCCAGTTCTTTCTCATTTATTCCTATTTTCAAGTAAAAAGCTTTTCTTAATTTATTCCATTTTTCTTTTGCTTGATTATATTTATTGTCTTTTACCAATTTAATATTATTCTCTTTTGCCAGTATATATAGTGCTTTATGGTCTAAACCTTGTTGTATCAAATTTTTCCCTGCAGCATATTGCTGTTGTTCCCCTATTTTTTTAAAAGCATTATATGTCCCGGGACTGAGCATGGACTTAAAATCGTTTATGTTAATATAGTACTTATCTATTTTAGCAATTTTTTCATATTTATTGGTGTTGCATGAAAATGAAATCACGGAAACCAAAAATGCAAAAAATACGATCTTTAAAAAATGTTTCATAAGGATCTCCTATTTTATATTAAAGTAATTTTTTAGTTTTTTTACCTTATCTGTCCTTTCCCATGTAAATCCTTTAAAAATATTATTTTTATAATTAATCTTCCAATCTTCTTCCGGCCTTCCAAAATGCCCGTAAGCAGCTGTTTTAAGATAGATAGGATTCAATAACTGTAATTCTTTAATAATTTCTTTTGGTTTAAGCGGGAAAATTGCTCGAACTGCTTTTTCAAGTTTTTCTTTATCTACCTTATTTGTATTGTATGTATTCAGCATAAAAGAGACAGGATCGGCAACACCGATAGCATAAGCAACCTGAACTTCACACATATCGGCTAATCCGGCAGCCACTACATTTTTTGCAATATATCTTGCCATATAAGATGCGGATCTATCCACTTTGGAGGGATCTTTTCCCGAAAAGGCGCCACCACCATGAGATCCTACACCACCGTATGTATCCACTATTATTTTTCTTCCCGTTAAACCGGTATCGGCAACAGGACCGCCTATGATAAATCTTCCCGTTGGATTAATATAGATCTTAATGTCTTTTGCCCACATATTTTCCGGTATCACGGGTTTTATAACATATTCTCTTACATCTTCTCTTATTCTGTCCAGAGGAACATTATCGGTTTGGGTAGATACAACAATGGCAGTAATTTCTTTTGGTTTACCATCAACATATCTCACGCTGACTTGAGATTTCCCATCGGGTCTTAAATATGGTATGAGATTTGCCTCTTCTCTTCTGACGCTTGCCAATTTTTTTGTTAGTTTATGTGCCAAAAATATTGGCATAGGCATGTAAGCGGCGGTCTCTTTAGTGGCATAGCCGAACATCATACCTTGATCACCGGCACCTTGTTCATGATCTTTTTCATTAACTCCCATTGCTATATCAGGAGATTGGTGTTTTATACTTGTTAAAATACCGACCGTTGAATCTGAGAACCCATACTCTTCCTTTGTATATCCGATTTTCTTTATGATTCCCTTTGCAATATCATGCACATTTGCATAGGTTTTCGTGGTAATTTCTCCGGATATAAAACATATCCCTGTGGTCAGCATTGTTTCAATCGCAACTCTTGAATCTTTATCATCACTTATAATAGCATCTAAAACAGCATCTGAAATTTGATCTGCAACTTTATCGGGATGGCCTTCTGTAACAGACTCAGAAGAAAATACAAAATTCTTATTTTTTATTATCATCAATAACTCCTTTAATGTATAAATGCAATGCGGTGAAAAGGAAAAATCCTTAATCTCACAACGCCAATAATTTTTCTATATGGAACAGGACCCCAAAAACGGGAATCATAAGAATCCGTTCTATGATCTCCCATCATAAAATAATACCCTTTGGGTACTGTATATGTTTTACCTGCGGGAGGAAATCCTCTAGGCAAAGCATCCTTTAAGTTTAACTTCTCTCTAAATGCCGTATAAAACTCTTTATTTTTAAATGGCCAATTTTTAAAATATTCTCTTTTATCAGGATCAATTTTCGCATAAGGCTCATTCATTTTTTTTCCGTTTACATATAAAACATTATCTTTTGTATAAATAGTATCTCCCGGAACACCGACACATCTTTTGACAAAAAGTGGTTTATCGCTCATAGTATAGGACGGTGGAATAAATACTACTGCATCCCCCCTTTTTGGATGACGTTTTTCCATAAAATTGAATTTTAGCTTCGTAAATGGTATATTTATACCATACATAAATTTATCAACAATGAGAATATCATTGATCATAAGTGTATCTTCCATTGATGATGTAGGGATCTTTGCAACATCAAAAAAAATAGATTTAATGATCAGTGCAATTAAAAATGCTGATATTATAGCATCTAATAATTCATTTAAAAAACCTGTCTTTTTATTTCTTTTCTTTCTTGTCATTGTTATTTTTTTTTGGAATTAATGCAATGGCAATTAGAATATACCCTGTTGCAATTAATAGTGAAGGAATTGGTGCAAAACCCAAATAAATAAGGATAATACCAATCAGCACAAATACAATACCTAATATGAGAAGCAGTAAATTCATTTTCATATCATACTCCATTGTTTATTATAACTTATTTTATGTATTTTTCAAAAATTTTGACATTTTTTAATTTTAGTGATATTATAAGTACATGATATTTCTACTGGCTTTTAAAAATCTTATTCGATATAGAAAAAGGACTATTTTAACGTTTTTATTAATATCTTTTGCCGTTGCAATTTTCATTTGGATGGATGGACTAGCTAGAGGCATAAGGGAAAAATCATTTGAAAATTTAATCAATTTTACCACAAG
>CAYVPX010000073.1:5947-8299 GCA_964453935.1 uncultured bacterium
TAGCTAGAGGCATAAGGGAAAAATCATTTGAAAATTTAATCAATTTTACCACAAGCCACTTTCAAATACGAACAAGGG
Source organism: uncultured bacterium (assembly GCA_964453935.1). Classification (GTDB taxonomy): domain Bacteria; phylum AUK180; class AUK180; order AUK180; family AUK180; genus AUK180. The sequence continues at coordinate 6,026 of CAYVPX010000073.1, forward strand.
AATACGACGAGAAAAAACCTTTTAAGAAGGGGAATTTTATCAACGATTATGGAAAAATTGAGAGTGTACTGAAAAGCAATAAGGAAATAAAAAGTTATACCGAAAGAATCCGTTTTATCGGTGAAATTGATAATGGTATAGATTCTGCACCTGTTATTGTATGGGGGATCAATTTAAAGAAAGATCCAAAGGTTTTTAATTTAAAGGATTTTATTAAATTAGGAAAAATTACCGATGACGGTGCGATCATCGGGGAAAATCTTGCAAAAGATATGAAGTTGGCGGTTGGAGATTACATCTATCTTACAACAAAAACATTAAATGGTTTTTATGATTCTATTGAACTCCCTATTACAGGTATTGTAAATGCTGCCGATCCGCAGATCAATAATTCAACAATATTTATTTCACTGAAAAAAACGCAAAATTTTCTTAATACTACCGGGGTTACAGAAATAGCATTCAGGGTACGGCATTTTAAATTATTGCCTATCACAATTAAATTCATAAGGAAAAAAATTCATAATTATGCTGTCATTCCCTGGAATATTTTGGGAAAAAATTATATTGCTTTTGCAAAAGCGGATTGGGGTTCTGGAAAAGTTTTCATATATCTTTTAATGATCGTTGCATTCGTTGGAATATTAAATACCATGCTAATGTCTGTTCTTGAAAAGAGAAAGGAGATTGGAACATTAAAAGCATTGGGAATGTCAGATGGCGAAATTGAAAAAATTTTTATTTATGAAGGATTACTTATTGGTATCTTCGGCTTTATTTTTGGTGCTATACTCGGCGGAATTTTAAATATTTATTTTGTAAAGAACGGCATTGATTTTACAAAGCTTGTAGGTAGTGATAATGCTGAATTCGGATATAAGGTCATGGGGCTTATTCACGCTCGTTGGTCTATTCATCAGCTTATAGATCCCTTAATATTAAGTTTAATAACCACTTTTTTAGCCTCATATTTTCCCGCAAAGAGAACATTAAAACTCAAACCCGCAGAAGCTATTAGGAAAAGCCAATGAAGTTTATTTTTTCTTTTGCCTTAAGAAATGTTCTGCGAAATAAAAAAAGAGGGATCATTACTATAATTGCAATTGTGGTTGCTGTTATTATTTCTATTTTTTCACAAGGTTTCACCGAGGGTATGTTAAAGGACCTTATTTCAAATTACACCAATTATGAAACCGGACATATTAGAATAACTACAAAGAAATACTTGGAAAGAGAACGATTCTTTCCGGTAAATGAAGCTATTAACTCGCCTGACTTAATTATCAATAAATTAAAAGATGTCCCCGATATTACGGGTATTGAAGAAAGAATAAAATTCGGTTTATTAATGGGCGAAGGGGAAAATACTGTAAATTGCATTGGAGAGGGAGTAGATCTATTAAACACAAATATTCCCCTTAAAAAGAACTTGGTAGCGGGCGAACTTTCTAATAAGGGCTTATATATAGGACGGGGCTTGGCAAAAAAACTGGGTGTCAGGGTTGGCAGCAAATTATTGATAGCAACAAAGACCTCTGAAGGTGGTTTAAACGGTATTAAACTTAAGGTGAAAGGTATCTTTAAATTCAGTATTAGTTTCTTTGATGATAATTTCTTTTTTCTGGATCTTTTCAATGCACGGAAGTTATTAAAAACGAAAAGCAGCACTTCAGAAATCTTGGTTTATTTGAAAAGTTATAAATCTGTTGATAAAATACTTCCTTTGATAAAAGAAAAACTGAGTGATGATACATTGTCAGTAGAACCATTTTATAAACAAATGGGTGCTTTTTGGAATATGTTCAAAATTGAAAAGTATGTTATGTTCTTTTTCGTTATCCTTATTTTGATATTAGCATCATTTGTAATAGTAAATACTTTAATGCAGGCAGTGTTCGAAAGGATAAGAGAGATCGGAACATTAAAATCCTTGGGAATGACAGATAAAAGCATAATGTTGAATTTTACCATCGAAGGAGGTATATTGGGTTTAATTGGAGGCATATTAGGCGCAATATTGGGTTATTTAATAACCCTTTTTATGTCAAAACATGGTATTAGCTATGGTAGCGCCATGGAAGGAGTAAATATACCCATGACCTATGTTATGAAAACCACTCCCCAGATCTCATTTTCTATTATTACCATGATAGCAGCTTTTTTTATTTCTACTATTGCAGCGATATTTCCTGCAAGGTACGCTAAAAAACTCACTCCGGCAGAAACACTCCGAGATCAGTAATTCAACTAATAAAGATCGGTTGAAAGGTTGAA
>CAYVPX010000074.1:0-8232 GCA_964453935.1 uncultured bacterium
CGACCGTTTCGACGATGATAACGTCGTATCCGGCAGCTTCGCAGAGCAGGATGGCTCCTACCTCATCACCATAATAGATCATAGGACTTCCATAATAGAGAATCTGATATAAAAAAATAAGTTTCAATATTTCCTTATGCCCTTTTAATAAGGTTAAAATTCTCGGTGTATCGTGAGAACCAATGAGATTGAGATTTACTTCATCCACGCAATTATAATAGTTCAGCCGCACATTTCCCAGCTTATCTTCCAATTGTTTTGCATCAATATTTTTATAAACAAAGAAATTGAGCATTGCATCCCTGAACTGATAGTTCATAACGCCGTCAAACATATCTCCTTTTAACCAAAATGTTGCATCATGCCAGATCTCACCGGTAATATAAGCATTGGGGTTGATTCCCTTTACATCTTTTCTGAATTGGATCCAGAATTTGGGATCAACCTCATTGGGAACATCCAATCGCCATCCGTCAATCCCCTGTTTTGTCCAATATGAAATAACATTATTTAATAAATAATTATAGGTCGGCGGATTCATTACATTGAGTTTGGGTAAACTCCCAAAACCCCACCAGCATTTATAATTTGGTTTATCTGGACCATGCACGGGATAGGAATCGATGAAATACCAATTTTTGTATTTTGACCTCTCACCTTTTTTAACAACATCCTGAAAAAATTTATTATAAAATCCCGTATGATTAAAAACACCGTCTATAATTAAACGGATACTATTTCCATGGAGATCACCCAATAACTTTTGAAAATCCTTTAATGTTCCGAAATGAGGGTCTATCTTCTCATAATCAACCGTATCATACTTATGATTGGATCTCGCTTCAAAAATAGGATTCAAGTAAACAGAATTTATCCCAAGTTCCTTTAAATAGTTCAATTTTTTATCAATACCAATAAGATCACCGCCATAAAAATTATTGATCTCAGGAGTTCCATTCCAATTTTTTGCGGATCTTGGATCATTCTTCTTATTTCCGTTAAAGAACCTCTCGGGAAATATCTGATAAAAGACCGCCTGTTTTGTCCATTGGGGTGTGAAATCAATTAACCCTTGTGAATTTATGTTCAGGGGTTCTTTTGGATAATAGAGCGTTTTCTTTCCGTCTTTAAGAAAAAATTGATAACCCCCTTTATTAAAGGGAATATATGTCTCGTAAAATGCTTTAATACCTTTTGAAGTAAGATAATACATTCTGAAGATCTTGGGTTTGTCATTGTTTTCAGCATAGTAGAAGAGTTCAATGTCATTTACATCATTTTTCAGCACGGATATTCTTATAATGGTCCCATTCCCTTTTTTATCAATATACGGAAATTTTCCCGTTGAAACCAGAAAGTCCTTGTTTATCTTACTGTCATTCAATTTTCCAAGTGAAACAGCATTGTCTTCTGAAACGATTATTACGGAATTGAAACTTCCGAAACCGTCATCCACTTTTTTGGGGTTATTTGGATCGGGGAACCATTTCTCGCCGTTCACAACAAATTTATAATAATATGTTCCTTCAGTCAAAGGAATTGAAACGGAAAAAACGCCGTTTTTATCCTTTTTCAATATGATGTCATCTTTATTCCAATTGTTGAATGAGCCTGCAAGTGTAACCTTTTCCGCCTTTATGGGAGGTTTGAATTTAAATTGGGTCAACTCCAAACTGTTCACTTTTTTACTTGCATTAAGAAATATTAAAAGGGACAACATGGATAAAAGGATCAGTAATTTTTTCATTCTTTAACGCTCCCCAGGGTCAAACCTGAAATTAAATATTTGTTTGCAGCAAAGAATACGATTATAACTGGTAAACTGACAAGGATAGAGCCGGCTGCATAAAGTCCCCATTGTGTGCTCATATTAGATTGAAAGAGTTTCAATCCCAATGGCAGTGTAAATTTGTCATTTGTGGTCAATATTTGTGCCGCCACAATATATTCATTCCACGCGCTCATGAATGAAAATAGTCCCGTAATGGCAAGTGCGGGAAGAGCCAGAGGAAATATGATCTGATAAAATGTCCTGAATCTCGAAGCTCCGTCAACAAATGCCGCCTCCTCCAAGCTCTTGGGAATGGTGTCATAATACCCTTTCATTGTCCAGATGCAAAACGGTAAAGCAGTAGTGGAATAAACAATAAAAAGACCTAAAAATGAATTTATCAGATGAAGTTTTGCAAGCATGACGAACATTGGAAGTAAGAGCATTGTAGCAGGGAACATCTGTGTTGCCAGAATTCCCATCAACCCAATGGTCTTCCCCCGGAATCTGTATCTTGAAAAGGCATATCCTGCAAGTGATGCTAAAAAGATCCCGAATATTGTTACCACAAGTGATATTAATGTGGAATTTCTCAGCCATATTAAAAATTGTGTTTTTGTAAGCAGTGTCTTATAAGAAGCCAAAGTGGCATGCTTCGGGATTATTGACAGATCAGTGGACAATAATCTGTTCCCTGGCCTTAAAGAGATATTAATCACTTGAAGTACTGGGAATAAGGCAAATAGCGTAAAGATTATAAGTATCGCATATATAACAAAAAGTGTGAGCGTATTCTTGACCTTTGAGTTCATCTTGTCACCTCCAAAGTTTTTGTTTTTTTAATGACACCCACCGTAAACACCAAAAGTATAAGGAAGATTATCATTGAAAAAGCGGCTGCATAGCCATACCTGTAAAGATGGAAGGCGGCTTTATAAACATATGATACCAAAATATGCGTTTTATTTGAAGGTTCGCCGCCGTTTGACACAAGCCATATTACATTCAGATTATTGAATGTCCAGAGCGTACCCAAAGTTATTGCCGGGATCATTACGGGTTTTATCATGGGAATAGTGATTCTCCATGTCTTCTGCCAGGAAGATGCACCCTCAATATCCGCCACTTCATATAACTGTTTAGGTATTGTCTGTAGAGCACCGAGTGCAATGACCATCATAAAGGGAAATCCCAGCCATACATTGGTTATTAAACAAGCGGTAAATGTCAAAGTGGGATTTGAAAGCCATTGTATGGGGGAAAGATGAAGCACCTTTGTGATGATTCCGTTCACGGCACCGTATTGATAGTTGAACATTCCTCTCCATGTTAATGCCGTAATATATTGAGGTACTGCCCAGGGAAGTATTAGCAGCATTCTGAAAATATTTTTCCCGGGTAATGCACGGTTCAATAATATGGCAAGAAAAACACCAATGATAACATGTAAAGATACGTTTGCCACTGTCCAAATGATAGTTTTCAGAAAAACCGAATAGAAGACAGGATCAAACAAAACTTTCCCATATTGTTTCAACCCGATGATCTTCCAATGATGAAAATTGAGCATATTCATATTGGACAAGGATATGAGTATATTATAAAAGAAAGGATAAAAAACAACGATCAACAGAAATAATATTGCAGGTGAAACCAAAAGATAAGGGAACCAGTCAAACTTTTTCTTATTCATAGAGTTCTCCAATTTTTTTTATTGAATTTTTCTGCATCCTTTTTGCCGCCTCCTCAGGTGTTTCACTTCCGCCTAGAACAGCCTGATATTCAGGTCTCATTGCATCCCAGATTGCTCTCATCTCTGGAACGATGGGCATGGGTTTACCGTATTTTATTTGTTCCATTGAACCTACGAAAATAGGATTTTTTAAAAGTTCGGGATTATTGGAAACGGAACGTCTTGATGGAATTTGCCCCAATTTTTCAGCATATTCCAATTCGATTTTTTTGGATGTAAGGAATTTCAATAATTTTATTGTAATATCCAATTTTCTGGGATCAATGAGTTTGTTAATTGAATAACCTCGTGCAGAAACCATTGGTGCTGGCATTAAACCAGTTTCATTTATCTTTGGAATCGGTGCAACACCAAAATCCAAACCGGATTTTTTATAATCCCCGAATGACCAAGGCCCATTGATCAGGAACATGGCTTTCCCTTCTTTGAAAAGAGTATCTGCTATATTATAATCACATTCTTTGGGGATCACTTTATCCTTATCCCTGAGTTTCAAAATAAATTTTAAAGCATTTATATTTGCGTTTGTATCAAGGGTAGGCTTATATTCTTTGTCCATTACCCAACCCCCAAAACCGGAGAGGAACGGGATATAAAAGAAAGGTTCGGTATAATTCCAAACAATGCCGTAATATACCCTATCATTTCCCTTATTCCTTTCCTTTTGAAACTCCTGAGATATTTTTATTAGTTCATCAAAAGTCTTAGGCGGGAGTTTTATATATTTTCTATTATACAAAAGACATAAATGATTACCTATTTTATCTGAGATCATCAATAAATGTCCTTTAAAATGTACAAGCCCTTTTTCCTTGAAATCAGATAGATATTCTTTATTAAAATAGGATTCAATTGGTCTGATAAGGTCCATTAAATAAAATGGTCCAACCTGATCGGAAGGTCCGTAAACCAGTTCGGGACCTACACCGGCAAAGGAAGCGGTGAGAAATGAGCTTCTTAATTCTTCTGTCTCTTTATAATTTGTATGTATTGTCCAAGGTGGATTTTCCTTCTCAAAATCTCTACAGTACTTTTCAAGGATCTTTCGCTCGGTAGGACCCATTTGATGCCAAATGGTTATTGTATAACTCAATTTTTTATGGGAGCAGGATGTAAAGATCAATGAAAATACAATTAAAAGAAAAAAGAATTTTTTCATCATTTCACTCCAAACATATCCATCAGCTCCATATCTTTATTATCAACCACAATTGTTCTATTGGCAACTGGAAATTCTTCAGACCCTGTCCAAATACCTTTTTTCCCGCTATTTGTGTACTTGTATTGAACTTTCTCACCAACGTTGAAGTCAAACTTTATTGACCAGATACCGTCATGTGCTTTTTTATCACCATGAGTGCCGTTATCATACATTTTTATAAGATTGGGCATCCAATTTCCCAGAACTTTCTTGGACCCTACTATAAAAACAGCATCTTTTACCTTTACCTTTTTGGCATTGCATTGAAATAATACATTTACCTTTTTTTCATTCTTGCTCATTGCCATGGCACCCTGCCCATGTTCCTTTTGCTGATCTCCCCTTATGAGCCCTTGAAAAACAGGGATCTTACCCTTGAAACCCCACTTCTTGGCATAACTTCCAATATTATTTAAATGTGAAATATATGCAATATCAAATGGCTTATCACCGCCGGGAGCCGTTTGATCTTTTCCGTACCACCAAAACCAGTCGGAACCCTCAGCAGCATACATCTCTTCCCATGCCATGAATCCGTAATATGCTCTGGTGCCTTTTTGCGGGATCTTATTATCTTTCGGTCTGGGGATCCCTGTTCTTGTCAAAAACTTTCTCACCTTTAAAAGATAATCCCATGCACTGTTCTCTTCAGGTTCACCGATCCAGGTGGAATAATCCGCATTTATCCAAGAGCCCGGCCATAATTTATTTATCTTGGGAATTGTCTTTACGGGATGTGGTTTTATTCCTCTTTTACTATCACCAAAAATATATTCTGAAGGTGTAACCGTAATAATGTTTTGTGATTCCAATTTTGAAAGTTTTCTGTACATTGCATTTAAAAAATCCTTGGCATCGTTATCCTTTGTGAACCATTCCCATGCATTTTCACCGTCCAGGATAACTGTAAGCATTGCTTCTTTACCTTTGGGAGGCATATATTTTAATATAGACCTGATAAAATCATCTGCTGCGGCTTCTCCGTATAATTTTTGATACCTGAAACCTATCTTATCCGAAAGCTCGGTGTTCCTGAAAACGAAAACAACGTTTTTCCCCTTTTTTTCAACCCTGTAAGGTGAGGTAATGGGTAGATTTGAAGGAGATGATTTTTTTAAGACGGAATCCGCTGTTGCTGTCCAAATAATATTATTATCAGCCAATAGTGGAACAATGTCCTCACTTACCGCACCTTCACCGGGCCACATTCCATTGGGTCTTATTCCAAAATTTTTCGTATAGAAAAGTGTCGCCTTTTTGACCTGATAGAATGCATCCTCAGGATAAGAAAATCTTAAAGGCATTTGATCATAAGGTTGGCAGACCTTTGCAGTATCCGTATTATAGATCAAAGGAAGAATCGGGTGATAAAAGGGTGTGGTTATGACCTCTATTTGCCCGGAGTGCGCCTTAGCATTGTATTGAAGTTTTTTATGCTCAGGGATAATTGAAGCAAGGACTTTATATGTTTCTGCTACAAGGTGATTACACAAGTTCTCTGTTATCTTGACCTTTAAATAGAATTTCCCCTTTTCTTCCTTGACAATATTAGAAAGATCCACTATCCCCATAGGGGTTTTTACAGGTCCCCTTAAAAAATCAGGATCGAACCAAGCCAAGGCATGGAAGAATTTGATCCTTCGCATTTGTTCCAAGGTATAAGGTTTTGGTGTATCATATTTTAATTTTTTATATTCTGGAAATCTGTTTATCATTACATCGGATATACCGAAAGCATTCCAATAACCACCAATTAAATGTTCTATATCTTTTTGATTAAATTTTGATGTATCTTTTAATAATAATTCCAATTGATAATCCGTTCTTTTTCCGGATTTAAAGTAGGCCTTTGCATCCACTGTATTGTTTTTCAGGTCAACAAATGGCTTTAAATTATTCACATATTGTAATAATTGGAAGAGCAAAACGGAAGTAAGATTGATCGTTAAGTGGATATCAGGGTATTTTTCAAGTATTGCTGCCATATCATAATAATCTTTGGTTCCATGAACCCTTACCCATGGTCCCGTAAGAACGCCGGTTTCAGGGTTAAGATACAACGGCTGATGCTGATGCCAAATGATATTCAAGAACAAGGTCCCTCCACTAACTGAGTAATCATCGTCAATTTCAGGTGGTTTGTCCGCATAAGTTTCCATAACTATTTTTCCATTCTTTTTAACATGAATAACTGAATTCAATCCGCCATAATTATCATCAACACCAACAGGATTATCAGGATCCTGCATCCAATTACCGTCAATTACGAATTTATATTGGTAATAGCCTGGTGCCAATTTTAATTTAACAAAAAATTGATTCCCTTTTTTCTTCATTGGAGTTGCATCTTTACTCCATTGATTGAACTCTCCTGCCAAAAAGACAGAACTTGCATTTTTAGTTGTGTAAAACCTTACATATTCGCCATCTTTTTCTACTCCCCCGTAAACACTGATTATAAACAGGATTATTATGATGGGGACGGTGGTTAACTTAATTAACTTACTCATCTTTTTCTCCTTTTAATTTATTCATAATTTTGTATATCCCTGGAACACTTTTTTCCAAAAACCGTGCGATTTCAGATAGTGTAAATCCCTCACTATATAAAATTTTAACAGCAGTTTTTCTAAGATTTACAATATCTTTTCTCTTAACCTTAGAACGAATTCTATGCAATATTTTTTCATTAATTGTCATCTTCTTAATCAGAATTTTCCTCATAATATTATTTATATTTTCATTATTGTTAACATCGCGTCTTTCGATGAATTTTTCTTTTTCACGGCCCTTTTTTCTTTTATTTAACAAATCATAATCATCTTTGCTGCCAATTGCATCCTTATATCTTTCCAGCTCAATAATTTGTTCGGGATTATTAGCAATATAATTTTTTACGCCTTGCTTACCCTCAAAATTTGGAATTCTTTTTAAAAAAGGATTTTTCACTAATCCGTAATAGAATTTTGCAGAAGAAAATTCATAATCAATTGATTTTTCTACAATGCCAGCTTTTACAGGATTCTGATTAACATAAATAACACTTTTTATTAAATGCCTCTCTTTTAATATTATAGAAGAGTAAAATCTTTCGTTAAATAAATGACCTTTACGTTTATATTTAGTATTAAAATAGAGTGCATATTTTGTTAACAACCTATGCATAAACTTATATAGAGAAATACTCTGCCGCAATAAAATTAAATGTATATGGTTGTTCATTAAGCAAAAGGAAGATAAGATAATATCATATTCGGAAAGTAATGAATAAAGAATTTTTAAAAAATATCTCTTATCGCTATCATGTCTGAAGATTTTCATTCCATTATTGCCTTTTACTACTACATGATACCAAAAGTTAGGTAAATCTATTCTTGCATGTCGTGCCATAATTCCTCCAGTAAGTTAATGCAAGTTAACCACCGTCCCCACATCTAAAATGGAGGGAGTGGTCCAATCAGTTGCATTCCAATCATCTGATGGATTGTTTATAGTATCCTGTGCATT
>CAYVPX010000075.1:0-8227 GCA_964453935.1 uncultured bacterium
AACCATCCTTGTGGATCCAAAAGGAAAAATAATAACCGTAAATTTAAGAGGGAAAAGAACTGATAAAATTTTAAATAAAGAATTAAATAAAAAACATTAGGGTCGGTGCTTAGATTGGTTCGAAAACTTTTAACCTTCTCTATTTGATTTTATTTCTTTTTTATGTTATAATTAACGTAAATAAGAAATATATGAAGTATATAGAATTTAGAAAGAACTTACAAAAGATGTTAGTATTCAACCTTTCCGAAATTTATAAAATTGACCCCCATTTTGATTTGAGACGTCTTTACGAATGGCAAAGGAAAAGATATATTACAAAAATCCACAATGGTTATTACATTTTTTCTGATATTGAATTAAATGAAAACCTACTATATAAGATTGCAAATATAATATATAAACATTCTTATGTTTCTCTTGAAACTGCATTGAATTACTATGATCTTATTCCGGAGCAACCCTATATGATCTTGTCTGTATCCACGAGAAAAACAAGAACATTTAAAACTCAAATAGGTAATTTTTATTATAGAAAGATAGCAAATAAGTATTTTTTCGGATACAGAATAGAAAAGATTGAAAATACATACTGGAAAATGGCTTCACCCGAAAAAGCATTAGTTGATTATTTTTATCTTACTTCTTATATTGTAACAAAAGAGGATATTATTTCTGCAAGGATCAATTCCGAGGTATTTGAAAATATAATCAATGTTAAAGTATTAAAAATTTATGCGAAACTAACGGATAATCAAAGGGTAAAGAAGTGTATTGATTATTTGATAGAGGAGATGACGAATGTTAAGCATTAATGAAATAGCAAAGTTTTACCCTGAGAATATGCATACTTATAAAAGACAACTTTTGAGGGAATATCTTCAGTATAAGATCCTTGAGATTATTTTCAATAGTAAATTCTCAAAAAGGATTGTTTTTATGGGAGGAACTGCAATAAGAATAGTTCATAATTCCCAGAGATTTTCCGAAGATATTGATTTTGATAGTAGGGACCTTTCTCCTGATGAATTTAAGGAATTAGCGGGAATTATTCGTACTGAACTTACATTGGAAGGTTTCTCAGTAGAAATGAAAATTGTATCTAGAGGAGCTTTCAGATGTTATATTAAATTTCCAAAACTCCTTTTTGATTATAACCTTTCGGGATATGAGGAAGAAAAAATATTAATTCAACTCGATGCTGAGAAACAACCCTATTCTTATACTGCAAAAGATTATTTTCTGAATAAGTTTTCGATCTTCACTAGAATTTTTATTGTCCCGCAAAACATCCTTTTATCTCAAAAAATATCTGCTTTTTTAAATAGAAAAAGAACAAAAGGTAGAGATATTTTTGATATTATTTATCTGTTCTCATTTACAAAACCAGATTACGGATATCTAAAGATTACAAATGCCATCTCAGATAAAAGTTCCTTACAATTTACATTGTTAAAAAAATGTAAAACAATAAATGTAAAAAGACTTAGAAAAGAAATAGAAATATTTCTGATTAATCCGAATAATGTAAAAATGATTGAAAATTTCCCTGATTTTGTAAAAACGATATAAATAATGCCATTTTCATCCGCAATAATTTTACTTTTTTAATCCGCTTAATAAATTAATACTGCCTTTAAAAAAGATCTTTTTCTGAAAATCTGTGAATCCAATGACTTCAAGGTCTTTTTTAATATCCCTTTCAATATAATCAAAAACATATTCGCATGAAACATAGGAATTAAAAATCTATTCATTTTAATAGAAAGAATTTTAGCTTCATACCTGGAATAGTGCTTGACTGTTCTTTCGGTATAAATGCCATGGCATTGGCTTTTGATAAAGCGGTAAAGTCACCGGAACCATGATAATCAATCTTCTCAAGAAATGTAGCATTATCCTTGTTCACCAATTGTACAGGGATATAATGCGGTCTATCAGTTTTTTTTCTCATTGAAAAATTAGAAACGCCATATAATTCCTGCACCTGAAATTTTACATCACCATTCATATAATGAATGAAAGGTTCTACAAACAATTTAAACACAGTGAAAGTTGAGACAGGGTTTCCCGGAAGTCCGAAAATGAATTTATTATTGTACTTTGCAAAAATAGTGGGCCGGCCGGGTTTAATCTGAATTCTTTCAAAAATGAGTTCGGCTCCTATATCTTCAAGAACCTTCAAGGTGTAATCCTTGTCACCTCTTGATGAACCGCCTGTTATTAAAATAATATGCATTTTTGTTAAAGAGGAAAGCACGCGTTTTTTTAAGGAAGATAATTCATCTTTTACCATTTTATAATCATAAAATACAGATGTTTTTTCAATTTGAGATTTTAGAGAATATAGTGAAGAATTTCTTATTTTACCTGCAGAAATATTTTCAGAAATATGCACTATCTCATTCCCTGTTGATATAACACCAATATTTAATTTTTTGTAAACTGGGATTTTCCAGAACCCGTTACTCCCCAGAAGATTAATATCATTACTTCTAATAAAATGCCCTGTTTTAAAAATCTTTTTACCCTTTTTTAGATCTTCACCTTTGAGGGCAATATTATCCCATTTCTTTTTTGGTAATCTTGAGAATTCAACAACTCCATCTTTTTCTATAGAATATTCAACCATTATTACACAATCAAAAGGTGGCGGAACTGGTGCGCCGGTCATTATCTTTACTGTATCTCCGCTTTTAACTTTTGAAATTTTATGATCACCCGCAAAAATTCTGTTTATTAAATTAAATCTTTCAACCCCATTTTTAATATCTGAAAACATAACAGCATAACCATCCATTGCTGAACGATTAAAAGGGGGAAAATCAGAGGTTGAATAAATATCTTCACTTAAAAATCTATTATTTACTTCTTCCAATAATACATTTTCTTCTAACATTATAGCCTTTTTGGCTTCTTTTTTTAATATAGAATAAGCAGAATTAATGGGAATATTTCTTTTCACTTATAGTAATGATTTGAAATAGGAATTGTCAAAGAAATGCATATCTTCAAGAACATATCTGAAATCCTTAATTGCTTCAAATACTTTCATAACAGCAACACCCGGATATATAAGATTCAGCTTATCAACAAAATCGTTCAATAACATCGAGGTAGCTTGTATAAAATCGTTGGTCCCAATATCTAAATTAGATAGATCTACATGGTCCTTTTTAATAACAGCATTCTTGAATTCAGGATATTTTTTTGCTACCTTATCAATACCCGATTGAAAATATTTAATTATATTAGTAGTAGAAAGTTCTTTACCCAAGCTTTCAATGATCTTCGTGATAACTTTTTCCATCAATTCAATTTGATACATTGATAATTGTGCTTCTATTTTTTCAGGTTCACTAAAAATATTTATATAAACGCCACTCTTTTCCTCATTAAATAGATGCGCTAATGTTTCCAAGAGAATATTTATGTCATTACTTTTTGATGCTTCTTCCAAATAGGGAACAAGCATATCGCAAAATTTCACATCGCTGAGAGCACCATTCTCAATAATTATAAAATTCAATGTATTCTTATAAACAAACTCTAAAAATCCATTGAACATATTTTTTTGCGTCAGCACCGCTTGAAAAAGTTTTTTAATATCTGTATATTTGGAGTTAATGTTCTTATAAAGTGGTTTAGAATAAAATTTATTTAAAATTAAATTAAAAAGAACCTCATCGATCTCAAAAAAGGATAATGATGCGTCTTCTTCTTTACCTTTGAATTCTTTGATCTTTTTTAAAACCTTAACAATACTTGTCTTTTGAAACTCATCTCCTACAATATTTCCGGAAGAATATAAACTCCCCTTGTTAAAAAGTAATAAGCTTTGTTCATCGGGGAACATTACGGAAATATAGCTGTATATTTTTGCTCTTCTATCACCTTGCGAATGCGTTATTATTGCATCAATATCGATATACTTAACAGGTGCAAATGGAATAATTTCTCGTTCATTAGGCAGTATCATTTTTTCTCCTCTTTTCCGTCAACATTTCTTTTATTTTCATTATTTGAGTAAGGGCTGATCTTGCTCTTTCATCAAGCTTCATTGAAATAAATTTAATTGTTTCTTCAAATTGAGGAATGAGAATATACTCTAATGCATTTACTCTGCGCCGAGTGGTTTCAATTTCATGTGCTAATAAAAAAATAGATTTTTCCAATGCAGAAAGTTCGATCATTTGTTTGGTTACACTCATATACTTAGTAACAGCCTGATCTAAATAAATATTACTTTGCGGCTGCGAATAAGCATACGGATTTCCTTTAAATTCCACATCTAATTTAGGAACTTCAATATTCATGATCTTTTCTGTGTCAAGTTTCAATTCAACTGAAAGATTAGATGTAAAAACGAATTCATTAAAATCAAGACGGGTCATATTAATTTTTGCATAGAACATTAGATTATAAGCTTCTTTAAGGTCAGTTTCTATATCACCGCGTTTTGTTTTATATTCTTTTACCAGCAAAATAAATTTTCTAATAAGCTCCTCAAGTTTATCCTTCAAAAGTTTATGCCCTCTCCTTGCCATTTTCAGTTTCTTTTTTAATGATAGTAAGGTCATTCTTGTAGCATTAACTTGTGCTTTCATCTAATACTTCTATACCGATTGAATAAAATCACCGGACCCCAATTTTAAATTCTTAACTTCATCACTATCATAATATTTTTCAATAAATTCATCTTTTATTCTTTTAAGTTCTGCCTTATCAAATCGCTTCAGCAATTTCCATCCAAGGTTCAATGTATAATAAATATCTCTATCTTCATTATCGCCTTGATTAATATAATACTTCTCAAAATCATCTGAAAAACTCAAATATTTTCTGTCTTCTTCGGACAATGCCCCTTCTCCGAGAATAACAGCAAGTTCTCTTGCTTCAAGTCCTTGAGCATACATTGCAAATAGCTGATTAAAAACATCTGCATGGTCTTCCCTTGTTCTTCCCTTTCCAATCCCCTTATCTTTTAATCTTGAAAGAGATGCTTGAACATCAACAGGCGGATAAATGCCTTTTTTTAAAAGAGGTCTTGCCAAGATGATCTGACCCTCGGTAATATACCCGGTAAGATCCGGGATCGGATGTGTTTTATCATCTTCCGGCATGGTAAGAATGGGTATTTGCGTAATTGAACCGTTTTTACCTTTGATCCTTCCAGCTCTTTCATAAATATTAGAAAGGTCTGTATAAAGATAACCAGGATACCCACGTCTTCCGGGGACCTCTTTTCTGGCGGCAGAGATCTCTCTCAATGCCTCACAATAATTGGTCATATCTGTTAAAATAACAAGGACATGCATGCCTTTTTCGAAGGCGAGGTATTCTGCTGTGGTCAATGCCATTCTCGGTATAGCAATTCGTTCAATTGCCGGATCATTGGCAAGATTTATGAATAATGCTGCTCTTTCAATTGCCCCTGTTTGCTTGAAATTTGATATAAAATATTCCGCTTCCTCATAGGTAATGCCCATTGCTGCGAAAACAACGGCGAAATCCTCATGTTCTCCGAGTACCTTTGCTTGTCTTGCAATTTGCGCTGCCAATTGCGCATGAGGGAGACCCGAACCGGAAAAAATGGGTAACTTTTGACCTCGTACCAATGTATTTAAACCGTCAATTGAGGAAATCCCCGTTTGAATAAATTCACTGGGATAATTTCTTACGTATGGATTTATAGGAGCACCATTGATATCTCTTTTTTCTTCAGGAATTATCTCTCCACCATCATCAATTGGTCTTCCCTGCCCATCAAATACCCTTCCAAGCATATCAGGAGAAAGAGAAATCTCAATACCTTTACCTTGAAATCTGATCTTTGCTTCCGGGAGGTTTAATCCGGAAGCACCTTCAAATATTTGGATCAAAGCTTTATCCCCATCTATTTCAAGTACCTGACCACGTCTTACTTCTCCGTTTTGAAGCTCAATTTCCACCAATTCTTCATATTTAATATTTGAAACTTTTTCAACCAATAATAGCGGTCCCGAAATTTCTTTTGATGTTTTATATTCTTTTACCATCTTATTCCTCCACTTTTTCTAAAATATTTTGGATTTCTTCATCAATTTCTTTTTTTACATCATCGATTTTATTGAGCTCTTTTTCGCTTATTAACTTCATTCTTGCAATTTTTCCTATAACAGGCATTTTAGCGAGATCTTCAACTTTTATTTTATTTGCAATGGCAAATTCTCCCTTTTTCATTAAATGAAGAATAGTGTCCATCATTTTGAACATCTTTTTAAATGATGTATAACTGTCAATATCAGAAAAGGCATTTTGATGAAGAAAGTCCTCTCTAATGATCTTGCAAACAAAAAGTATCAATCTATCATTTTGAGAAAGTGATTCAAGACCAACCAAACGAACTATTTCAAGAAGCTCATCCTCCAATTGAAGTAATCTTAAAGCTTCTTTTCTCATTTCGGTCCATTCCTTTCCTTCTTTTGCTTCAACCTCATCCTTAATATTATCATAGTACAATGAATAAGAATTTAACCATGAAATTGCAGGAAAATGCCTTCTGTATGCTAATGTTGATTCCAATGACCAGAAGACCTTAACAACACGAAGTGTAGCTTGAACAACAGGGTCCGATAGGTCTCCTCCGGGAGGAGAAACAGCACCGATAACAGAAACGGAACCTGTTCTTTCCTCTGATGCTATACAATCCACATAACCGGATCTTTCATAAAAACTTGCAACACGTGTAGCAAGATATGCAGGGTAACCTTCTTCACCGGGCATCTCTTCAAGGCGGCCGGAAATTTCCCTTAGTGCCTCTGCCCACCTTGATGTTGAATCTGCCATTAGCGCCACATTATAACCCATATCTCTAAAATATTCCGCTATTGTAATTCCCGTAAAAATAGATGCCTCTCTTGCCGCAACCGGCATATTAGATGTGTTTGCAATAAGAATAGTCCTCTCCATAAGAGATTTCCCTGTTCTTGGATCAATGAGTTCGGGAAGCTCATTGAGAACATCCGTCATTTCATTGCCTCTTTCACCACAACCAACATAAACAACTATATCGGCATCCGCCCATTTAGCAAGCTGATGCTGTATAACAGTTTTACCTGAGCCAAACGGTCCCGGAACACATGCAGTACCACCCTTTGCAATTGGAAAGAAAGCATCAATAACACGCTGACCGGTAACCAGTTGTGCAACAGGAGGTTTTTTATTCTTATAAGGTCTATTCTTTCTAACAGGCCATTTTTGAATAAGTGTTATATCAATTTTTTTATTTTCCGCCTCAATAACACATACTGTTTGATCAACAGTGAACTTTCCTGATTTTATTTCTATTATTTTTGCCTTCTTGATATTTGGCGGGACCATGATCTTATGAGAGATATTATCATTTTCCTGTACCGTTCCTATTATATCACCACTCTCTACATCAGCACCCTTTTTAAGCACCGGTTTAAATTCCCATTTTTTATCACGATCTAATCCGGGCACATCAATTCCTCTTGAAATATAATCTCCTGAAATTTCAGATAATTTTTTCAATGGCCTTTGTATACCATCATAGATTGTACCGATAAGCCCGGGGCCAAGTTCAAGGGACATTGGTTCCTGTGTTGAAATAACCTCTTCCCCAGGACCAATACCTCCGGTTTCTTCATAAACCTGAATAAATGCTTCATCCTCGTGGATTTCAATGATCTCACCTATCAGTTTTAAATGCCCCACTTTTACAACATCAAACATATTTGCATTACCCATTTCACTGGCAACTACCAAAGGTCCTGCAACTTTTTTGATCTTTCCTTTTACAACTTTTTTATTCATAAACTATTCCTCTTTTAATAAATTTGGTCCTATAATTCTTTCTATTAGCTTGACAACATCTTCCCTTTTTTCTTCTCCCTTCTCACTAACGGTAGGAATAATGGTAATAATTGGAAATGCTCTGTTCAAACTCTCTTTAAACTCCTTTTCTATAAAAGGTGTAATATTCTCAGTGATAAAAATTATCTTAACCTCATCATTGTTTAGTAATGATTTGAATTCACTCTTTGCATTTTCTTCGTTAACATATTTTGTAATAAATCCGAAGAAATTAAAGGGAAAAACGGTTTCCTTATCACCAATTATTGCAATTTTACTCATAATAACCTCAATATAGTCTGAGAATCAATATTTCTTAATTTAGCAAGAAATATTTTTCTGAGCATGCTCATTTCCTCTTTTTTCTTAA
>CAYVPX010000076.1:0-1865 GCA_964453935.1 uncultured bacterium
GACAATTGAGAATTGACAATTCCAGAAAGAAAGTTATTCAGAGGAAGGTGAAACCATATTAGGGATGTCATGTTTATCTCAATAAAATATTGTACACCATCTTTTTTGCTATTTTATTGACTTAATGAGTAATTTTTGATATACTTTAAATATTAAAATTAGGAGATGTTATGGGAAAGTTAATATTGATCATAAACCCTGGTTCTACTTCAACAAAATACGGAATTTATGATTATAATTCTGGAAAAATGATTATTGAAAAAGAACTGCTTCATTCAAGAGAGGAGTTAAAGGATTTTAATCATATTACAGAACAGGCAAATTTTAGAGAAAAGATCATTTTGGATGCTTTATATAAGGAAGGTTATAAGGAATCGGATCTTATTGCTGTTGCAGCAAGAGGCGGATTATTGCATCCTATTTCAGGGAGTGTTTATAAGGTGAATGATGATATGGTAAACGATTTAAGGGAATGTAAGTATGGTGAGCATGCTTCAAATCTCGGTGGGATCATAGGTTATAAATTCACAAAAAAATATAATATTCCTTCATTTATTGTGGATTCTGTTTCAGTTAATGAATTAAGTGATTATGCCAAGGTTTCCGGTCATCCAAAGATAGAAAGAATAGCAAGAGCACATAATTTAAATATTCGAGGTGTTGCAAGAAAGGCTGCAAAAGAGCTTGATAAAGAGTTCGATCAGATCAATATGATCGGTGTTCATATGGGCGGTGGCATCTCAGTCATTGCTATTGAAAATGGGAAGTTCGTTGATGTAAACAACGCTCTCTTGGGTGAAGGACCTTTTACAACGGAACGTGCAGGTACATTACCGCTTGATGGTGTTATAGATATGTGTTTTGAAGAGGGTATGACCAAGGAAAAGATAAGAAAAGAATATACAAAACATTCCGGACTTATTGCCTATTTGGGAACTAATGATCTTCGAGAGATCGAAGATAGGATAGCCGCCGGCGATGAAAAAGCGGAGTTTTATCTCATGGCAATGGCTTACAGGGTTGCAAAGACCATTGGGGGTATGGCTGCTGTTCTGGATGGAAAAGTTGAGGCGATCTTTTTGACCGGTGGTATGGCGCGTTGTCCACAATTAGTTGAACGTATAACTCAAAAAACAAGTTTTATAGCACCTGTATTCAATTACGGTGGTCAATTTGAGATAATAGCTTTGGCAGAAGGTGTTGAAAGGGCGTTGAATGGAAAGGAGAATATCTATGACTACAAAAGTATTTAAAAGTTTTGTTTTTATTTTTGCATTATTGCTTTTTATTACAGGCTGTAAGAGCAGAGGAGTAAAGGTTGCAACATTTAATGGTGGGAAAATATATTTATCAAAGAAGATTATGTTGGAAAAATCCCCAACTGAAATATCAAAACAAATTGACCATGCGTTAAAGGGTACATTATTATTAAAATTTGCTAAGGAGAACGGCATATATGAAAAAGACAGGATTAAGAACAATGTAAATAAATTCAAGTATCAAATTGCCTACTCATATTTTATGAATAGATTCTCTTCCCAAGCTCATATTACAAATGATATGGTAAAAAATTATTATGACAACCATCAGGAATATAAAGGTAGAAAATATGAAATGGTTAAAGATATTATTAGATCAAAATTGGAAAGTAAAGAGATTGAAAAGATCATCAATAAAGAAATTACGAAATATAAGCCGAAACATACTATCAAAATCAATAAACAATACCTTGATTTTACAAAATATCCGCCAACTAAAAGTTCACTTGTCATTGCAACCATTGATGATAAAATAAAAATTACCAATAATATGATAAACAATCGGTTAAGATATTTGAACAATAAAGAAACCCCGGAAGATGCTTT
>CAYVPX010000076.1:1965-8178 GCA_964453935.1 uncultured bacterium
GTATTAAAAGAGATACTGAGGAGTAAAGCTCCACAGAAAACATTTTTAAAATATGCCAGAGAGTACGCTCGCGGACCGAAAATACTAAAGGAAAATGCCGGAGATCTTGGTGAAATTCCATATGAAGTTATGCCCGAATCATTTTCAAAAGCAGCATTTTCATTAAAAAAGGGCGGGATATACAAAAGTGTGATTAAAACATATTTAGGGTATCACTTGATCATGTGTGAAGGCAGGAAAAAACCGGAAGTTCTTAGTTTCGACAAGAATAAGGAAAAAATTCTGCGGGATATGAAAAATTATATTAAGGTTACAAAATTTAATAAATTTGTGCAGATGCTTATAAAAGAGTATGATGTTAAAATATTGTATCCCAAGTATAAAGGAGTTTATAAAAATGAGCAAAAAAAATAGAAGAAAAGTTGAGATTGCAATAGAAAAAGAAAAGGAAAAAAATAGTAAAAAAATTATAACTTTGGAAGATGAGAAGGAAAAGATCGAATTGGGAAAAGGTTTCTTCACAATTCCTTTGATTAGCGCCGCTGCAACTACAATAATTTTCTATATATTGGTTTTTATTTTGGTGAAATAATGGATGAGGAGCAAATAAAAAAAATTAAATATATTGAGGAGCAGTTTAAAAAGATCAATAAAAATAATATTTTCCAAGATTATTTGATGGAATTGTTTTCGGGAATGCAGCAGTCCATTATAAAAAAAAATCCTGATGTTGAGCATTTCAGTATTATTCGCGATATTTCAGAGGAGGAAGACACTAAATTCAAAGCAAAGGTCTTTGAGGACTCAAAGGTGGTAATAGAAAAATTAAGTGATCTCTTGAAAAAAAACATGTCTTTAATCGGTGAAGCAGGAGTACAAAAAGAAATAATTGATTATTCCGAAAATGTTAAGGCATTGATTCAAATCATTGTTAATTACTATATTGTAGAGGATAAAGATAAATATCTAAAAGAACTGAATGATAGCGGATTTGATCTGCATATAATATTAAGTAACCTATATTCTAACTTTAAAGAGTAGAAAAACCCACTTTAATATTCAAAAATCAACTAAAAAATAAAAAAAACTGCACTTTAAACTTGACTTTAAAAAAAAATATGATATAATTAAATAAATAAATTACGGAGGTAGCGTATGTTCGTGATAATTGGTACCGGCGGAAAGCAGTACAAAATCAAAGAAGGTGATATTCTTGATGTTGAATATCTTAAGAAAAAAGAAGGCGAAAGCGTTGATTTTCAGGTTAAATTTGCCATTGATAACAACAATAAAATTGCAAATCCTGAAAATGTTAAGGTAACAGGTGAAATAGTAAAAAATTATAAAGCCAAGAAGGTAATTGCTTTTAAATACAAAAGAAGAAAAAATTATCACCTTACCAAGGGACATAGACAATTGCTTTCACAAGTGCAGATCAACAAGATCGAGATGAAATAGGAGTAGAAAATGGCTCATAAAAAAGGACAAGGTTCATCAAGAAATGGTAGAGATAGTAACGCTAAACGACTTGGAGTTAAGAAATTTGACGGGCAATTTGTTAAAGCCGGAACTATATTGGTTAAGCAGAGAGGAACCAGGATCAAACCCGGAAAGCATGTTGGATTAGGAAAAGATGATACATTATTTGCATTGCTGGACGGTTATATAAAATTTTATAGAAATAAAACAGGAAGATATATCAATATTTTAGAACAAAGGGAAAAATGACATTTGAAAATGGGGGAATATTAATATTATTATTGATCCCCCTTATTCATATTACTCTAAGTTTATTTCTAAAACGGTCAAAAGGGCTGGTTTCATCATTCCAATTTCAATCTAAAAAAAAAACTTTGATCCGTATTTCACGATAGTCACAAATATAATTCTTATATTATTTATTATTGCGCTTGCTAAACCGGGCTATGAATGGATGGAGAAAAAGGATGTAAAATTATCCACAGATACTGTAATTTGCCTTGATATTTCAGGAAGTATGAATTTTACAGATTTTAAACCATCACGTTTAGCAGTTGCTAAAAGAGAAGTTGAAAAATTCGTTGATAAAATGAAGGGAAACAGAATGGCAATTGTTTTATTCTCGGGCTTTGCTTTTACACAGTCACCCTTAACATTTGATTATAATATAATAACGGATATGCTTAAAGATGTAAATACAAATATGATAAGGATAAATGGAACGGCTATCGGAGACGCATTGGGCGTCGCGTTAAATAGATTTAGAGTAAAGAATGTAAGCAAGGAGAAGATTATTGTGTTACTTACCGATGGTGATAATAATCGAGGTTCGAATCCGGTGGAAGTTGCAAAAGTAGCAAAAAAAATGGGTGTTAAGGTCTATACCATAGGAATGGCTACCAAAGAGGGTTATACCTATAATTACGGATATTTCAATAATCAGCAGCAGACATCAAGTTTGAATGATAAATTATTAAAAGCAATTGCACAGATCACAGGAGGAAAATATTATTACGGATATAGTGAAGATGCTATAAATCAGGCATATTCTTCTATTGCTAAATTGGAAAAGGATAAGATCAAAACCATCAGTCATAGGGTTTTTTATCCCAAGTATCGTTTGATCGTTTTTATCTTATTTCTCATGCTAATATTGGATTTTGCTATACTTTGGTTTAAAAAATTATATTATTTATGATAGAGAATAAAGAATATTTTTTCTTATTAGTGTTTCTAATTGTTCTTCCATTTTTTATTAAACGAATTTTAGCCGGTATTAGGTATTTTAGTAATAGTAAAAATTTCAATTTTACCTTTGGATTCAAGGCTATATTTAATCTTCTACTTAAAACGGCGGTTGTGATCCTTGTTATTATTGCCTTGGCAGGTCCTTTAATACCCGATAAGTCAGCAACAAAAATGGGGTATGGAATGAATACTATTTTTATAGTGGATGTATCTAAATCAATGGATTGTCAGGATGTAAAACCATCACGATTGCAATATGCTAAGAACTTGATGAATGGAGTGATAAAAAAATCCGGTTTTGATAAGTTCGGCATTGTTTTGTTTGCGGATAAATCAATATTCTATTGTCCGTTAACATCTGATATGGACGCCTTGAAATCATTTATTGATGGGATTACTACTGACCTTATACCGTCCGGAGGAAGTTCATTAAAAATGGGATTACAAAGGGCTTTTCAAATTTTAAAAAGTAAAAAGATCAAAGGGAATACAGTGCTTTTCTCAGATGGTGAAGACCTTGAAAAAGATGACTTAAATGATATATTGAATAAATACAAAGCGAATAATATTAAAGTATTCACTATTGGTACAGGTACTAAAAAAGGAGGAGGTATTCCTATTTATGTGAAAGATTTTTTTATTAGGAAAAAAATTTATAAAAAATACCAGGGCGAGAAGATCATTACTAAACTCAATGAAACAAATTTAATAAACATTGCTTCCGCGACAAAAGGTGAATACTTTAAATATGATCATATTAGCGGACTGAAGTTATATAAGGTATTGAAAAGGCATTCATTGGTTTTTAAAAATAAAAAATTGTTTTATTTAACCAAAAATATTTATTATAGGTATCTCTTTATCGCTTTTTTGTTATATATTGTATCAATTGTATTGATGTGGTTATGAAAATATTAAAAATAGAGAACGAGAAGATTAAAAGTTTTTCAAAGGTCAATCGAAAAAAGGTTTATTTTGATGATAATTCATATTTGTTTTTGCCATGGAAGATTTTTCATTATTTTAGATTGATAAAAGGTATGGAATTGAATGATGAAAAGTATAATGAGATCTTAGATTCCATTTACAAATACGAGTGGTCTTTTACAATGAAATGGCTTGCAAGAAGGGATAGAACGATAATTGAAGTAAAGACGAAGCTAAAAGAACGTCTTGTCCCTGCCAGCGTTATTAAGCGTGTCATTGATAAGGCAGTTGAATATAATTTTATTAACGATGTTAGAGCAAAGCAGCTTTTTATAAAGAACTATTTTGAAAAGGGCTACGGGCCGTCATATATAAAATTGAAATTAGAAAAGAAGGGTTTGGTATGGAATAAATTAGATTTTGAAAAATACGATTTTTATAACAGTTGTAAGGAAATTTATGAAAAAAATAAAGATAGATATATGGGCAGAAAAAATGAGCAGGTACTTATATTGAATTATTTGACAAGACGTGGCTTCACCTATGAGATGATAAAAGAAGCTGTGAAAGGAGATGGCAATGAATGATAAAAAGATAATTTACTTGATTAGGCATGGTGAAACGGAGTGGAATCGATTGGGTAAGTTCAGAGGTAGAAACGAAATTCCTTTAAATGAAAATGGAGTGAATTCGGCACATATTACAGGCAAGGGACTTAAAGATTCGAATATAGAAGTGTTTTTTACATCACCATTAAAAAGAGCTGTGCAAACGGCAGAGATCATTTCATCATATGTTAAAAGCAGCAATGTTATAGTGGATAATGGTTTCCAAAATATTGAAATCGGTGAATGGGAAGGGATGACGAAGGAAGAGGTGAAGCTCAAATATCCAAAGGGACTTGATATGTGGTTTCATGAACCGCAAAATCTCATTTTTCCTGGTGGCGAATCCATCATTGATGTTCAGAAAAGGGCATTTAAAAGGTTAAATGAGATAATAAAACTTGATTATAAAATAATGGCAGTGGTTTCGCATAGAAGTGTATTAAAAGTCCTTCTAACAAGCATTCTTGAATTGAAGGAGGATAACTATTTCTGGCGTATAAGAATTGGAACCGCTCATGCCGTAAAAATAGAGTATTCAGAAGAAACTGGTTTCGTCTTGCTCGTTTAGATACAGGGACGGTGGTTAAAATAGTTAAGTTACTTTTTAATATTTTATTATTTACAATTGGTTATGTGTCATCCGTTATTAGCAAAACAAAAAAGAAAGGAAGGTTATTTTATCCAACAATATTGAGAGAATGGGTTTGGCAGAAATAATAGATATTTGCCATCTAAAAGCATAAATGTTAGGAAATGATAGGATTTTGAGTATTTTGGTCAAGCAAATTTAAGTGTTGTAAAATTATGAAAAAAAATGTATAATTAAATTAGCAAAACCGGGTGATTTCAAATGTTTGCTGAGGAAGATGGATTATGAAAAGAAAAAGCTATGTATTTAACAGTTTATGCGAAATACCAAAGGTAAATAGCGAGAAATATGCTGATAAGATGTCACATAAATTCAGAGTAGGAAATAAGAAGGTCATAAAAACATATAAAGAATATTATAATGATATTCAGGCAATTGCTGCCGGTTTGAACGGTTTTGGAACGGATACCGGCTCTACTGTCTCATTGTTTTGTGATAATCGGTATGAATGGACTGTGCTTGACTATGCTTTACAGGGGTTGAATATTATTAGCGTCCCACGTGGTACAGATTCATCAGCCGTTGAACTCATTTTTATATATAAGCATTCGGATTCTAACTTTTTAATTGTTGAGAACTGGAAACTGTTGGAAAAAATATTGGAGCATCTTACAAAAGATATTTATGATAATATGGAAAAGATCTTTATCATTGATAGAGAAGAGCATGCCACGTATACTAACAATAAATTTCCTGATCTGATGGACAGAATTGCTTATTATGATGATATTTTGGAGCTTGGTAAAAAAGTACTTAAAAAAAATGCTAATTTTTATGAAAATAAATTGGCAAAGATCGGGCCGAAAAATGTTGTATCAATTGTTTACACTTCCGGAACAACTGGAAACCCCAAAGGTGTTATCCTTACACAGAAGAACTTCTTACATAATGTGAGGGTCATTACACCTTTAGCAAAGGTAAAGAACCCCGGGATAGAGACAGCATTAAGCGTTCTCCCCATTTGGCATGTTTATGAAAGGACATTTGAGAATTGCTGTTATGCAGCTGGGGTTGCAACAATATATTCGGATATTAAGAATTTTGGAAAAGATCTTCAGGAAGAAAGTCCCACATTGGTGGCGTCTGTTCCGAGAATTTGGCAAAGTATCTATGAAAAGATCATTAACAGTGTAAAAAAGAAACCCCCATTTGCAAGATATCTTTTTTTTATGTTTTTAAAGACAAACCTATACTGGAAGCTGTCATTGAATTATATGAAAGGTCTTTATATTTCCTTTAAGAAAAGGAATATATTTCTGAAAAGTATTGTATTTATATATCATTTTTTAAGATTTATCCTTC
>CAYVPX010000077.1:0-8124 GCA_964453935.1 uncultured bacterium
AGATTCACCGGTACCTAAAAAGAGAATTGGGATTTTATATTTCTCATATAATTGGATCAAAATACCGCCTTTTGCAGTACCATCTAACTTTGTCATTATAAAACCGGTGGGCTCAATAACCTTTGAAAAGATCTTTACTTGGGAAAGCACATTCTGACCGGTTGTTCCATCTAACACCATAATAGCTTCATCCGGCAATTTTCCCCATGCTTTTATTATTACATTTACTATCTTTTGAAATTGCTTTATAAGATTATCATTAGTATGAAGTCTGCCGCCGGTATCGATTATCAGGACATCCAGATTATTATTGTTTTTAAATGCCGTTATGCCATCAAAAATAACTGCTCCGGGATCTGCACCATGCTGCTGCATATAGATCTTTACATTTAATCGTTTTGCCCAAACATCCAATTGCTCTTTGGCAGCTGCTCTGTAAGTATCTCCTGCAACTAAAGCCACTTTTTTCCCTTTATCCGTTAAGTATTTTGCTAATTTTGCTATCGTCGTTGTTTTGCCTACACCATTGACCCCGTATATTAAAATAACACTTTTTCGGTCAATTTCCAATCTTTTTTGCGAGCCCTCTAATTTAGCGCTTAAATTAGATTTTAAAAGTTCTTTTAATGTAGAATAATCCTTTATTTTCTCATTATTTTGTTTTACTTTGTCTAATAGAGTATAGGCAGTTGCAGCTCCAATATCGGATTCGATCAATATCCTTTCGATCTCTTGAAATATCTTTTTCCCTTTACCTTTGAAAAGATCCTTTAATTTTATGGACAGTTCACTTTCATGAAAATCCGAGTTTGCAAGCGTTTGTTTTTTCTTCAATATGAAATATAAAACAATAAAAACAATTAAAGCGGAACTACTGATGATAAGGTATATATTCACTGATCATTTTCCTCAAATTGAACGGATATAACCTTTGATATACCCTTTCTAGCCATTGTTACGCCGTACAGGGTATTTGCGAACTCCATACTTTTTTTATTATGGGTAATAATAACAAATTGAATATCCTTGGAAAAGTGCCTGATCATTTGAAAGAATCTAACAAGGTTTGCCTCATCCATTGGGGAATCTACTTCATCGAACACGCAAACAGGTGTAGGGTTTTGCAGGAATATAGCAAAGATCAGGGCACCGGTTACAAGTGCTTTTTCACCACCGGACAGAAGGTTTAATGTGTTTACTTTTTTACCCGGTAATTTTGCGATAATATCAATACCGGTTTCTAAAAGATCTGAGCTGTTCAGCATCTTAACTTCCGCTTCCCCGCCCTTGAAAAGCTCCCTGAATGTTTTTGAAAAATACTCGTTAATATTTCTTACGGCTTCTCCGAATTTTTCTGCCATTTTTTGATTAACATCTTCTATGATCTCTTCCAATCTCTTGGCAGATTCTGACACATCATTATAATTTTCCAGCAAGAGCTCATATTCCTTTGAAAAATCTTCATATTCCTTTTGTGCTTCAAAATTAACAGCCCCCAATCTCTCGATCTTGTCTTGAATTTTATCCAATTCCAGCTTGATACTATCTATTTCTTCATCGGTTTTATAGGAGATACCTTCAAGGAATTCATTTAGTTTTTCATAATCATTAAACGTATCGTTTAAATGCTCATAAAAAAGTTCCATCTTTACATTTATCTTGTGTCTCTCTTCCCTAAAATTTACGATCTTTTCTTCAATATCAGTCAGTTTATCTTTTTCTTGATTTAAATCTTTTGTAATTGTGTCTATATTTTTATTTTGTTTATCAATTTCTTCTTGAATACCTTCCGTATTAACATCATCATTCTCGAGCTGTTTTTCCAAATTAAATATTTCTTTTTCCAACTCTTTTATAGCTTCGCTATTCTTTTGCATATCTATTTTTTTCTCTTCGATCTCCTTTGTATAATAATCTATATCTGATTCATTACTCTCTATTATCTGCTTAAAATCTTCTATACTCTCGGCACTATGTGAAAGATTTGTTTCAATGATCTTGTTTCCGTTTAAAAGATTATCCCTATCTTTTTCAATATTAGAAATATCTTCCTTTAATCCGGATACAATATCTTTGTATTGGTCATATTTCTCTTTTAGAGCACTATTTTCTTGTTGGGAATTTTTAATATTCTCGAAGATCTTTTCCAACTCTTTTTCAATACGTTGAATATCTTTACTTAAAATATCAATTGATGCGATCTCGGTTTCCTTATTTTCCTTTAAATTTTTTATATTTGATTCAATAGTAATATATTCATTATTAAAACTATCTTTCTCTATTTTAATATTTGCCATTTTTGTTTTGATATCACCAATATATGCATTGATCTTTTCTATTTTATTAAAATATGTATTGAATTCTTCTCTATATTCTTTTTCTTTTTTTTGAAGTGAGGTTATTTCATCCATTAATTGATCATATTCTCCTTTTAAAGTTAAAATACCGCTATCACGTTCTTTTCTTCCGCCGACTATTCTGCCGTCTGAGTAAAAAACCTCTCCGGTCAATGTAACAATACGAAAAAACTTGCCGCGCAATTCTTTTTTTAGCTGTGTTGCAGTATTCATATCTTTTACAATAATAACATTTGAGATATACCTATCGATGATGCCTTTATAGTCCTCAAGGGCGGAATATAATTCCGTTGCAAACCCAATTACACCCCCCATAAGAGGAAGTTCGAAAGGTTTTCCCTTCACCCTATTGGCATTTCTTAAAGGTATAAATGTTACTCTTCCGCCTTTAATACGATTGAGATATTTAATAGCTCTTTTGGCATCTTCATCAGAATCACAAATAAGATATTGAAGGACTTTTCCAAATGATACTTCCAATGCTTTCGCATACTTGGGAGAAAATTCAATGAGATTTGCAACAACATCATGTATACCGCCTAAGGATTCATTTCTGTCCTTTGACTTTTTCATTATATTTTTAATGCCTGAATCATACATGGAATAATTATCTAAAGAATTTTCCAATAACCCCTTTTTTGCCTTTAATGTATCTACTTCAACAGCGGTTTGAGAGTAATTTGTTTGTGCTTTATTCTTTTTTAATTCAAGGTCTGAAAGCTCTTTATTATATCCGCTAATATCTTTTTCAAAATCCTCGAGCTTTTGGGTAACCCGTTGAAGGTCTTTTTTACAAGCATTGAGATCTTCATTGAAATTTTCTAAACGTTTATCATAATTGGAAAGCCTAACCCTTGTTTGTGCTATTTGACTTTCAAAATTTGCCTTTTCGGATGCCAATCGTATCCTTTCGTTCTCAATACTTGATATTTCTCCGGAAAAATCAATATATTTATTTTCAATATCAGCATATTTCTTATTAGTTTCAATCAGTTCAGTGTTTTTCTCTTTTAATTTTTCATTCAAAAGATTGATTTCCTCTATATTTTTCTCATATGTCTTGGAATACTCTTTTTTATCTTTTTCAAAATTCTTAATTTTATTTTCGTATTCTTTTTTCTTTTCTCTGCTTTTTTCTATTTGTTCCTTATCACTGTTAATAATTTCCATATTACTATTATTCTGGGAATCAAAAAGGTTCTTTTTCCCTTGTTTATCGCTTGCTCGATTAGTTATCTCCATTTTCTTTTGAGAGGCGGTATTCTGTTGTTCCCAAATATCTTGTAATTTTTTGTTCTCAGAGGCAAGTCGTTCTTCTAATTTTGTTATATTGGCAAGTAATGCTGCCTTTTCATTTAAAAGGGGATTGTCCTTTTCAAATTGTTCCTGCTGAATTTTAAATTTTAAATAATTAAGCCCGTTGAACATGTTCTTCTTTTCAAGGAGTTCCTCTTTTAACTTATTATATCGATTTAATTTACCTAAGGATCTTTTTAATCCGTCTTGGATCTTTTTTTTCTCCTCAATTATATCCTCAATCCGTTTTAAATTGTCAATTGTCCTGTTCAGCTGATTTTCTGTTTCCTTTTTTTTGATCTTTTCAGGAATTATACCCGCTGCTTCCTCAAAAAGTATTCTTTTTTCACCTGATGAATAATTTATGAATTTTTCGATCTCACCTTGTTGGATAATAGAATAACCATTAGAAGTTAATCCTATATTACCGAGAAGCTTTTCAATCTCCTTCATTCTAACAACTTTTCCATTTATGTAAAATTTACCCGGTTTATCTCTAACTAAGAGGCGTTTTATTTCGATTTCGTCAGAATCAATTTTTAACGTTCTTCCCTCATTTGAAAAAATAAGTGAAACCTCTGCAAAATTAGCGGGGTTTACATTTTCAGCACCCTTGAAGATAACATCTTCCATTGCTTTACCACGTAAAGTTTTAACAGATTTTTCACCAATTACCCAACGAATAGCGTCAACAACATTAGATTTACCAGAACCGTTGGGACCTATGATAATATTCAAGCCACCGCTTAAATCAAAAATAGTTTTATTTGAAAATGATTTAAATCCTTTTAAAATTATCTTTTTTAATATCACATCAATCCAGTAATTTAATTAATTTGGGTACCACTTCAAAAAGATCGCCTACAATGCCGTAATCTGCTATATCAAAAATAGGTGCATTTGTATCTTTATTTATAGCAACAATATAATCAGATGATTTCATCCCAACCTGATGTTGAATAGCACCTGAAATACCAATTGCAAAATAGAGCTTAGGCGAAACAGTGGTTCCTGTCTGTCCAACTTGATGAGGATATGGTAACCACCCGGCGTCAATTGCAGCTCTTGATGCACCCACAACACCATTTATCTTTTTGGCGAAATCATAAATAAGTGAAAAATTTTCAGCACTGCCGACACCGCGACCGCCTGAAACAATAATATCTGCATCTGCAAGATTGACATTATCTTCTTCACTTTTAATAAGATCAATTATTTTGATAAGTGATTGAGTTTCTTCCATGTTCACATACTCAATATTCTCATTTTTATTGTAAGATTCATTGATCTTAAAGACCTTGGGCCTTACAGTTGACATTTGAGGAAGATGTTCAGGTGTTTTAATGGTCGCCATAAGATTACCGCCAAATGCAGGTCTTGTTTGTAATAAAAGATCTGTTTCTGACTCAATGTTAAGGTCGGTACAATCTGCGGTTAACCCAGTATGTAATGTTACTGCAAGTTTCGGTATGATCGCTCTTCCCTGAGGGGTAGCTCCCGTAAGAACAATGTAGGGTTTTTCTCTTTCAAGGATCATTTTTATATTATTGACATAATAGTCATCATTTAAAAATTTTAATTTTTCATTATCTATTACTATAACCTTGTCAGCACCTGTTTTAAATAGCCGTCTGATCTGTTCTTTGTTAATAGAATAACCTAAAAGTAAAACCTCGACATATCCGTTTATCTTTTCACTAAGTTCTGCGCCTTTTGATGTAAGTTCATATGTTACATGATGAATATTCCCACCGTTCACCTCTCCGACTATTATTATTTTTTTATTGTTCATACTGTTCTCCGTTATATCAAATGACTTTCTTTGAGGGTTACGATAAGTTTTTTTGCTGTTTCAACATCTTCTCCTTCTATCTTGATCCCGCCTTGTTTCGGTGGAGGTGAAAATGCTTTTACAACTCTTGTGGGTGATCCGAAAAAACCTATGTTCTTTTCATCTGCTTCAATATAGGCAGCATCCCATTGAGGTATCTCGGCTTTCTTTGAAGCCATTTTACCTCTAAAAGAAGGTATTCTCGGTTCATTAAGATCCTTAATTGCCGTCATAAGAAATTTCCCTTTGATTTCAATAATATCATAACCATAATCCATTAGACGTTCAAGTTTAGCATATCCCGGGTGAATATCAATTATCTTCTTTACATAAGTAATACTGGGAATTTTAAGCCATGTAGCGATCCCCGGACCTACTTGCGCAGTATCTCCGTCAGTCGCCTGTTTCCCGGTGAGAATAATATCATAATCCCCGATCTTCTGTGCAGCTCTTGAAAGAATATACGATGTCGCAAATGTATCCGATGCAGCAAATTTTTTATCTGTTAATAGGATAGCTCTGTCACAGCCAAGTGATAATGCCTCTCTCAACGCCTCCTCTGCCTGAGGTGGACCCATTGTAACGACTACAACCTCAGTGTCTCCCCATTTTTCCTTGATACGAAGTGCTTCTTCAATAGCATACATATCAAAGGGATTGATAATGGATGGAACACCTGTTCTGATCATGGTATTCGTTTTCGGATCGATACGTAATTCAGCAGTATCAGGAACTTGTTTTATAAAAACGATCAATCTATTCATACTATTTCAACCTCGAAACCTGTTTTGAAAGTTGTGCGGCTATAACCTCTCTTTGTATCTGGTTAGTGCCTTCGTAGATCTGGGTTATTTTAGCATCCCTGAACATTTTTTCAACGGGATATTCCTTCATATAACCGTAACCGCCAAGAACTTGAATAGCGTCTGTCGTAACCTCCATTGCAACATCAGAAGCCATTGTCTTTGCCATAGCAGAATATCCGGCTGTATCTTTTTCGCCTGCATCAATGAGTTTCGCAGTATTGTAAACCAATCCCCTTGCCGCTTCTATCTTCATTGCCATATTGGCTATCATGAATTTAATAGCTTGGAAGGAATAGATGATCTGACCGAATTGTTTTCTTTGATGAGCATATTTTAATGCTTCTTCAAAAGCGCCTTGGGCAATTCCCAATGCTTGCGCTGCAACTCCCGGTCTTGATTGGTCAAATGTTTTCATTGCAATTCTAAAACCGATACCTTCTTTACCAAGGAGATTTTCTTCCGGTACTTCGCAATCATTGAAGATAAGCTCGCTTGTATTTGACGCTCTAATACCTAATTTATTCTCGTGCTTGCCTACTTCAAAACCCTTATATCCTCTTTCAACGATGAATGCTGAGATTCCTCGAATACCCTTACTTGGATTTGTATTGGCAAAAACAGAATAGATACCTGCATATCCTCCGTTGGTTATCCACTGTTTGGTACCATTCAAAATATACTTATCACCTTGTTTCTCTGCCCTTGTTCTTACTGCTGCTGCATCTGAGCCGGCATCCGGTTCTGTCAAAGCAAATGCTGCAATAGCTTCACCTGATGCTATTCTGGGGAGATATTTCTTCTTCTGCTCATCATTCCCAAAAAGAATTATGGGGAATGCTCCCAAGGCGCTACCTGCATATGCCAGGGCGATACCGCCGCATACACGAGAAAGTTCTTCTGTAATAAGTGCCATTTCAAAAACACCCATTCCAAGCCCTTCATATTCTTCGGGAATGAATACCCTATAAAGATCCGATTGACCGAAGATCTTAATGATCTCTTCGGGGAATTTTTGCTCTTCATCATACTTTTCCCTAAGAGGTTTGATCTTTTCCTCTGCAATTTGATGTGCAATAGCAACCAATTCTCGTTGCTCCTCAGTTAAGTCATATTTCATTTTCAACATAATTGACCCCCAATCATATTTTTAATTAAGCTTGTAATATCTCGCTTACGAGTTTCATTTCAGGTTGAACTCCAACCGATTGTTTATTCAAATTAAGATTTATGATCTGCTTTGGAACAGATGAAACCTGAAATTGATTTGAAATTTCAGGATTTTCTGTTGCCTCTACACAAACAGCCTTTATCAGTTTATTTTCATATGCAAGTTCATGTGACATTATAACCGATTGCGGACAGTAAGGACAAGTTGGAGTTACAAATACATGCAAAGTCGTCGGTTTTAATAATTCCTTGATCTTGTTCTTTGCATTATCAGATAAATTGGATTTTCCCGTTGATACCATCTTTATATCTTCAATGACGCTGCGTGCTTCATAGCCCAGGGTGGCGCCCATGAACTCCATATGATATCCTTGATCATAACCCACAAAAACATATGGAAAAGAATCGATATTTTCTTTTTTGGCTATTTCATGGTCGGCTGAGATAACCTCAACTTTAATTTTGTCATTTAATTCAGCTAATTCACTGATGAAATTAATGGTAAAATCTGTGAACTCATTTTGGTCGGGACCCTTTACTATCAATACTTGAACATCATTTATAAATTCTTTGAACTCTTCCTGCAATGCCTTCCTATCCTCTGTTTTGATAAGTTGTTCGCTCATATAATACTCCTATTAATTAATTTTTTATTTTACCAAAATTC
>CAYVPX010000078.1:0-8061 GCA_964453935.1 uncultured bacterium
TCTTCATATCCAACCGCTCTTTCACCTCATACGCAAGCGTTGAGAAGATTGAGGATGAGTTCGCAGTTCCTCTAATATTTGCTTCAAAAAGATTTCCTGCTATTATTATAGGATCTTATCTTTACCTACTTCCTTTAGAAAGGCGTAAGCGATTTGAAATATATCCATCAGATTATTATTCATTTAATGATAGCGGTACTTATTATAAAGGAGTAGATTATATTGCAGCAAATAAATGGGTTATGGATAATGATACAGGGATGGTGGCTCAAGAGGAAAATTGTTCAAATGCTTATAAAGAAAAAATTATTATCTATAATTTAAAAGGGGAAAAATTTGAATTACCCGGATATGGAGATACTCCGAATTTTATTAGTGCTACGGACATTGTCTATTCTCGTGAAATTGATAACAATGGAAATTGTATTCCAATACAGGTAATAAGGTATGATTTGGAAAACAAAAAGGAGAAAATTTTGTACACTTTTGATAAAAAATATACAAGATGGCCCGAATGTTTTGATAATTGCGATAACCCCAGCCCGATTATTGAAAAGGATGGGAATTATACTGGCAATTTATTTTTGAAAAATGATCTGAGCAAAGAATTTATGTTTTATATTACATATAATGAGAATGTTTATATAATTGATAAAGACAAATACCATAATATTAAAGCAAATTGCGCAGATTTTCCTAAAGAAAAAGCAATTAAATTAAAATTTTAAGCATAATAACTCCATATACCTATATAAAGTGTTTTCAATAAATTTTTTCAAAGACCTTGACTTTTAATAAAAAATATATTATAATGTACCTTAGAAAAAGGGGTGAGATATGTTAGAGAAAAATAATTTTGATAAAACAGTTGTTGATAGTCATTTGGACATTAATTCAGCAAATAAAGAGAATAATGTTGAAATATTTTTAAAGGATATGGATTCTCAGAAAACCTATAAAATAGAAAGTTTTCCTTTTATTATGGGTAGGTCCAAAGATTGCAATCTTGCTTTTAGTGAAGACCACAAACTTTCAAGGATACATTGTATAATTTATAAAAAGAAGAATTCATTTATATTAGAGGATCTTGGCTCCACAAATGGGACCAAGATAGACAAGCTTACGGTAAAAAAAGCAATATTGAAACCCGGCAACATTATTTCTATTGGGGATAAAATGCTTGTTTTTATTCTCCGCTGATCTTTTGATATTTATTTACTTTTTTCATATGTTCCTTATAAGTTTTACTGAAGTAATGGCTCCCATTATTCTTCGAAACGTAGTATAAATAATCAGTTTTAAGAGGGAAAACCGCTGCTTTCAACGATTTTTTACCAGGGTTACAAATAGGACCAATGGGAAGCCCTCTATATACATAAGTGTTATATGGGGAATCATAATATTTATTGTTTAATGTAATATCTCTTGTTTTGATACCATCATGTGCCAAGGCATATAAAATGGTAGCATCAATTTGAAGTTTCATATGTTTTTTTAATCTGTTTTGTATGACAGATGCTACCAGTGGTTCTTCATTTATCCCACTTTCTTTTTGAATTAAAGAGGCAATTATTACTGTTTTGTAAATCTTCTGGGGCGACAAATAATAGATATTCAATTCTTTTAGAACATCAATATAGCGATTTAGCATTTTTGTAATCATGTTAAAAGCCGATTCATTTGTATAAAAATAATATGTATCCGGAAATAAATAACCCTCTAAATTTTTGGCATTTCTATAAATTTTGAACTTTTCACATATCTTCCGGTTCTTTATGATTTTTTTCTCCGCATTATAGAATTCTCCCAAAGTAACAGTTGAATGTTCGAATATCTTCCTTATTACCTCTTTTCTGGTGATCCCTTCGTAAAAAGTGATCTTTATCCTTTGCTTAACGCCTATTTCTTTTATATTATCAACGAAGTTTTTATTAAAATCAATAAAATATTTTCCTGCTGTGATTTTCTTTAATCGTCCCAACGAGAATAATCTAAATAAAGTAATATCTGAACTTAAAAAAGATAGGTTATTAATAATTTTGTCCCTTGATTCTCCATTGTCTATGATAATTATTCCCTTATGATCCTTAATGTTCGGATAAACATCGCCTAATGGTATGAAATTTATTGAAATAAAAAATAAAAAAGTAAAAAATATTAAAAAAAATCTATTTCTTATTTGCATCAAGATAATTTTGTAAAATAATTACTGCTGAAAGAGAATCCTTTTTTTCTCTGATCTTTTTTCTTGATTCATTTTCTCTATTCATTGCAGTTTCAACAACTTTTGTTGTAAATCTTTCATCAAAAAGAACGATCTCGATTTTTTTCAGTTTCTTTTTCAATTGTTCATAAAATTCCTCTGCATTATCTGTGCTGTCGGAACTTTCTCCGCTCATTCTCAGAGGGTGTCCAACGACAATTTTTGTAACTCTTTCCCTTTGAATAATTTGAGACAAGGAATTTATTGCTTTCTTATCATTTTTTATAGACGGTCGTGGAAATGCCAACCCTCGTTTCCCGTCTGAGATTGCAATGCCTAATGTTCTTCTTCCCCAATCAATGGCTAAAATTTTCATAATGTATGTCCTCCCTTTCAAAATCCTGAGCGCCTATCTCTTTTTCAAGATATAGAGTTAAAACTCCGTATTTAGTGAATGTTTTAGAATAATAGGGAATATTGTTCTTTTTACAAAAAAAGAACTCACCTGAAAATCCTTTTTGCTTATTATTTAATTTGAATCTTGCTATTGGTTTTACACTGATACCTTCTATTTTTTTACCATGTACACGAATCGTTTTATTTTTATACTCTAAATTAAACGGGTAAACCGTTTTTCTACTGATCAGCGTGAACTCTGACAACTTTTTAGGCAAGGTTTCTTTTATTAAATATAGCAAGGAATAAGAATCCTGAGTAAAATTTCCTATGCCAATTCTTTCATTATCCTTAAAAAGACCTTGAAAATTATCGGGGTCCAATGTAACCCATCTTTTTGCTCTATACCTGCCTTCGTGAATATTCTCAAAATAATAAATAGGTAAAAAATCACCTTTACGTAAGCGAATATAGATATAATCTCTCATTTTAAAGAGATTACTTAAAAAAGATGTGGTTCTAATACTTACGTATAATTCATAATAATCATTTTTTTCTTTTAAAAAATAATACATATAGCCGGCTTTTATTTTGCCAAAATAGACCTTGAATTTATAACCGGAATTTATTTCTTTCGCTGGAATATTCACAATTCTTTTTTTTAATTTTCCATATTTCCTTGCAACATTTCCATATAAAAATTTATCTTTCAATTGTAAAAAATATCGAATATCTTTACTTCCTGCTGTAATTGAATGTATTCTACTGCTTTTATAAAAGAAACTTATATTTTTTCCCTTGATTATAACGGCATCATCTTTCTCAACCAATGTGACCAAAGTGGGATATAAGCGATTCTCCTTAAAATAATGTCTTATTTGCTCACACGTATTCCACCATTGATCCCAATTACCCTCATTCATATATTTTCTATAATCATTATCCAATAATCTGAGAAAAAAATCGTACATTTGATTATAAATGCTGAGGATGACAATCATGGTAATTTTTTTATTATCTTTAAATAGTTGTGGAAATGTGTTTCCTAAGGCTCTTAAAAAATTTGCTTGAGAATACTTTTTTGACTTTTTAAAAAGATAAAAACCTCTGCTCCAACCTTTCAAATTGTTAAATGCAAAATAAGATAATCCGGCATAGAAATAATCATCAGCAGAATGCAATCTATTTAATCCCTTTTTTACATTTGCTTTATAGTCCCTTTTTATAAAATTATCATATACGCTATTAGCACTTATATGAATAAAAAGGAAAATAAGGAATAAAGCAAAATAATACTTTTTCATTTTAAAATTTCAAATACTACCTCTGCCATTGTCTGTGTAAATTTCAATAGTTCCTTTAGATCAATGTATTCATTCGCAATATGTGCAACATTATCAGGACCGGGTGACCAGCCCACAGCTGGAATATTGTTCTCAATAAAGGTCTTACACACGGTTGCCCCACCCAGACCGGATAATGTTGGTTCAAAGCCCATAATCTCATTGGTCTTCTTTGAGATAGCCCTTACCATCTCGTTATTGGGATCGACCTCCGTGGGATTTAAGTTTGCCATAATCTCAATCTCTGTATCTTTATGTATGTCTTGCAAATACTGTTCCAAATTTTTTTTAATATCATTTTTATTCTGAGAAGGTAAATACCTTACATTAATAACTATTTCGCATTTATCCGGAACCATATTAGACGCATTTCCGCCTTTGATTGTCCCTATATTTATCGTCGGAGCAGATAGATATTTATGTTCAGTGTATTTAAATTGATATTTTTTTAAGGCATTTATTATATCAGCCATTTTTTCTATCGCATTAATTCCCAATTCAGGCGTTGAACCATGTGCCGACCTACCCTTTGTTGTGATCTTTATATCAAGAACTCCTTTCTCCGCAACATCTATAAATTTACAATTGCCTCCTATATCAGGAATTATTGCATAATCACAATCTATGAGTCCTTCTTCCATTAAATAATCAGTTCCATAAGCAGAACCTCTTTCCTCATCTGCGACACCCGAAACGATAAATGTACCGTTAAGCTTGTCTTTTAATTGCCATATAACCTTAGCAGCAATGAATAAAGCCGCTAATGGTCCCTTATCATCGGTTGTTCCTCTGCCATACATAATATTGCCTTCAACATGACCTTCAAAAGGCGGATATTTCCATAAACTTTTGTCACCAGCAGGAACCACATCAATATGCCCTGCAGAAAAAAGTTTCTTATTACCTTGACCAATCCTCACAATAATATTTTCTCTTCCCTTTTCTTTCCAATGAATTTCATATGGAATGTCATATTTTTTCAAGAATTTTTCAAGTACTCGCACTCCGAGATATTCATTTCCAGGTAGATTAGTAGTATCTTGCTGCACCAATTCTTTGAGCAATTGAACCAGCTCATCATAAGAACTTTCAACCAGTTCCTTTATTTTTTCATTCATAATGAACCTCCATTTTTCTTTGTTAATATTTTTACTGCATGTTTATGCATCTTTATTTCAAATACCTTTTTATCCGTGATAAATGCTTCGCCATCCAATTGTAAACCGGGAACCTCATCATCAAAATATATTTTTACTTCATCTGTCCTATACCTGATAAATTCACCTTTACTAAGAGCTTTTCCATGCATGAAAGGAAGGCGGGCTATTGTTGTCAATGAAGGAAATTTTTTTACAATTGTAATTTCAAATAACCCATCGTTGTATTTGGCATCTTCTACTAAGTGCATACCACCATACATTGAAGGAATATTGGTAATGATCAATGTAAATCCTATTATATCAAGTTCTTTCTCCGCCATTTTCAAATGATAAAGGTAGTATTTTATATTGTCAAGTGTATTTATAAGTGGCTTTATATAGGATATATAACCCGGCAATTGAATATCTTCAAGTTCACGTCTTGTAACCACATCTCCTTCAACACCAAAAGACATATAGTTGGCGAAATACTCGTCATTTATGCTGCAGACATCTAAATACTCTACTTTACCTTTCAAAGCGATCTTTAATGCTTCCTTAGGATTATAAAGCGGCATATCTAATGACCTTGCAAGATCATTTCCTGACCCGAAGGGAAATATTACCAAAGGGATCTCATTGATCCCGTATTTAACCATAGAAGAGATAACCTCCCATGTTGTTCCGTCACCTCCCATGGCGATAATTCTTGTAAAATTCTTTTTAATAAATTGTTTATATCTTTTAATGTAATTTTCTACATCTCCTTTGGCATGGGTCTTTACCGCATAGAAATCCAAATTTTCTTTTTGAAAGATCCTGCTAAATGATAATTTATAAAAAATCCCGGCTCTGCCGCTACCGGCAGCAGGATTAATAAAAATGAGGTAATGTTCCTTTTTATTGTTCATTTTTGGCTTCTTCCACCATTTGCTTGCAAATTTTTTGGAAAAGATTTAATTTCACCTTATATTTATTATAATCTTTTTCCAACTCACTAAAATTCTTTCTTTTATAATCATAATAAATCCTAAAAAAGATAGTTATTTCCATATCTTCTTGCACAAATGGTTTCTCATTTAAAAATTTCACCAGTGCATAATTTTTTAAGATCTCAGCATTTTTGTTGGCATCATATTTTTTAAAATATAAATATCTCATTACCGTCATGAAATCCATATTAATGTTATTTTTTAAATACCCTAATATATCCTCAGGTTTGGTATTTTTTGAAAATAGTATATTATCAATAAACTTAAATTCTTTATCATTCGTTATTAATTGCCCATAATTCCCTTTACTGAAGTTTCTCATTGAGCTCAATTTCTTACCGTAAGATGAAGAAGGATCAACAATATTAACTTCACTAATAGCAATTTTATGAAAAATAATTTTATAATAATCAATAAGATCAGGATTATTGAAATTAATTTTGCGAAAGTAATTTTGAAAATCATCAAACGTTTCCTCAAAGCAATGGTTCTTGTTAAGAAAATCTATATAATGCTCTGCGAATCCGGTGGAAAGGAGATCATTATTAAGCATAATTTTTGTCACGCTCAATAAAAATTTTTTTTTCTTATTAAGATTATAATAAAAATTTACCCTTGAAAATAGAGAAATCAAATTTTTTTCGTTATAATTATTGATTATATAGTGTGTAAATAGATCTTTGTCATCTGTTAAATAAGCGATCTTTAGCATTGTATTCTGAGGAATATTGATCTTTTTCTTTATTAATTGCTCATATAAGAACTTATAAAAATCATTTTTTATTCCAATTGCCTGCAAACGAGACAGTATATATAATTTAGAAGGATATTTCAATAAAAAATTGACCCCTTGTTTATATTTGTTCAGTAAAATATAGGAATCAAGCAGGGTTTGAAAAATTCCATTGTAGTAAAAATCTCTTTCAATATAAGGTGTATCATTTTTATTCACCATATTAATGACAAGTTGATATTGTCCTAATGAAAATAATGTCCCTATATAGATTGATCGATTACGAAAATCTGTATGTTTCAATGAGTCATATAGCGATTTGAATTTCATTTGATCATGTTCAAAATAATACACCAATAGATAATTTTTAAATTGCGTAGAATTCTGATCAAAATAAGAAAAAAATGGCATTTTGTTTTTATCATTTACAAGTGAAAGCAGGAATAATCTTATATTGTCATTTTTCGTTTTATCCATTATTGTTTTTGTTATATATGTATTGAATTCTTTATCCTTTTTTAATGTGTGCACGATTTCTGTAATATAGGAGCGATATTTTATGCTGATGCTTATATTATTATCTGTCATGAAATAAAAGATTTTCATAGCCTGTGGGAAATATTTGTTTTCATAACATTCAAGAAATGCTTGATTCAAAATAGAACTGTTCTTTGTTGGGAACAGGGTATTTTTAAGAAAATCATTAATAATATTTTTGTCATTGTACAGTGTGAATATATAAAAAGCCCTATCCACTAAAAAAGAATTATAATAATTATCCTTGGCAATTGTATTTGAAATGATCTTCAAAGCTTGAATATAATTATTATTACTAATATTCTCATTGATACTATTGAATACTGCCGTACTATCAATATTCTGCGAAAAAAGGTGTAAAATCAGGAATATGTATATGGCAAATGACAATATTTTTTTCATAATTATATAATACATTTTTTTATTTTTAAAAACAAGTAAAAGAATAAATTTTGAAATTCAATATTTGCAAATTATGTAAAAGTCCATTTGAAAATATTAATAACATATAACTTATATGCTGTACACGAAAAAGAGCAATTGGTTTATACAATTCCCTGGTCCCGGAAAACATTTCTAAAAAATATCCAAGTTGCACTTTTGTTGTACTAGTAGGATAATATTCTAATTGAGGCATTAAGAAAAATCCAATACCGGTCCACCCTTTTATTATACCAAAATATTCATTATTTTTTAAAAAAGAAGTCGTCTTTAAATT
>CAYVPX010000079.1:0-2387 GCA_964453935.1 uncultured bacterium
ATTTCCCCCCTTATTCCCATTTTTTTTGCTATTGCAATTGCATATTCCTTTACCCTTTCCGAATGTCCCAATGTATATATATCTTTCCCTTCGATGGCAAGTGTTAAATATTTTATTGATAGTGAGAATAATTCTAATGTATTTATCCCAAGAGAGTTTGTCATATTTCAATTTCCTCAAGATATTTATTAAATAGGCCTATATCCAAAAGGTAATAGGATTGATCCTTATAAATAAAATATCTATTAAAAAAGATCAATTCGGGATTATTGACATTTTTAATTTTAACTAATTTATTATGAATAATATCAATTATTTGATCAAATTTCATAGCATAATATCCCTCTTTTAATATTATTAAATTTAATTTGTTTTTATTAAGTGAATTATTTTTAGATAGTGATATTACATTATATATTAATCCTTGATGCATTATTATACCCCAAAAAGGAGGTGTAAGCCCCTTTAAAGAACGTGCATAGTGCTTTCTATGCACACTATCAAGCTGAATAGTCGGTATTGCATATAGATTATCTTTAATGGTAAATAACAAAAGTGTTTTATTATTCTGAGAAATGCTTTCGTTTTGAATTTTTTTTGCTAATTTTTTTGTTCTATCCTCTAATTTTTTATTTTTCTCCATGTTTCCTCTGCTTGCTAATAACCTTTTTTACAATTTTTTCAATATCATAAATGGGGTAATTTTCGGAAGTTACTAATTTTTCTATATATTCACCTTTTTTTATTGTCTCCTTAGGGTTTTCCAAATCACCATCCTTTACAATTTTGCTACCTACTAATTCATCGACCAATAAACCCATATCATATTTTTTTAATAATACAATGATCTGTTTTTCATAGATAACATTATATTTCCCCGCTAATAATTTTGTGATATCCACCAATTGAATATTTTCCCCTCTAAAAATAAAATAACCTAAGGTGTATTTATTCTGGCCCAAATACTCCTCATATAGAACAGTTTGAGATACAGCTCTGATGTCCTCAATTTTAAAACCGAAATAAGATTTTCCAATACGGCACTTAATTACTTTCATTTGTTTCTTTAATAATTATCTCATATAATTCCTGTAATTCAAATGGCTTTTTTAAAAATCCGTTTGCTCCGATTTTCTTAGCAGTAATAGTAGCCGCCTTGGCATCTCTTGTAGATGTAAGATAAATTGGTATTTTAGCGGTCTTTTCATTTTTTCTTAATTCTCTAACCATTATATAACCTGTTTTGATTGTTCCTCTCAAAATAATATCGGACAAAACAAAATCGATTTTCTCATCATTAAGTATTTTAATTGCTTCGTCCACATTATCACTTGAGAATACCTTGATACCTTTGTTTTCTAAAAAATTTTGCACTAATCTTACTAATGTTAAACTGTCTTCAACATATAAAATATTCATTAAAAACCCTCCTTTTCCAATTTTTCAAGCTTTTGCTTGGCAAAAGTAACAATTTCATTTTCGTTCAAATTAGGAATAATCGCCCTTATTTTGGGATCAACGGTTAAATTTTTATTAATGACAACATTTTTATAGTATTTCTTTGAGACACTATAAAATCGTTTTTCCTCATATAAAAAGGCTAAATAATATTCGCATATAAGGCAAAACGGATTTAATAATAGTGCTTTATGGAAATATTTTATACTATCATCCAG
Organism: uncultured bacterium; assembly: GCA_964453935.1. Taxonomy (GTDB): domain Bacteria; phylum AUK180; class AUK180; order AUK180; family AUK180; genus AUK180. The sequence goes on from CAYVPX010000079.1 coordinate 1,677, forward strand.
ATTTCCTTCTTCAAAATATATAACGCCCATAAGAATATACTTAATAAATATAAATTCCGGATCACGAAGAACTAATTTATTTAAAATATCAAGCGCCTGGGCAAATTCCCTATAAAAAGAATAGGTAACAGCCAGCAGAATTCTCCCTTCAATACTTTTAGGATATTTTTTTAAATAATTATTTACAAGGTTTTTTACCTTAATATAATTCTCTCTTGATAATTCCTCTCTAATCGCAACCAAATCCTTTTTATTATCTTTAATCCCCTCTTCCTTTTCTACCGTTTGCTTTTTAAGAATGGTTTCATTTTTCTCAATCTTTAATTCATTTGAGAGATCTACTTTTTTCTGGAAAATAAATGTATTTCGGATTAACTCAACCTGAAAATCATCTGAAATTTGATTGATCAATTCTGAATATCCAAGGAATAATATGCTATTTTGATGCATGATCTTTTTAAATTTACTCAATATTTTTTTTATATCATTATTGTCAAAATAGATAAAAACATTTCTGCAAAATATTATATCTGCTTTTTTAAAAAATTTCTCAAAATCAAAAATTTTTATATTTCCCTGTATGAAGCTGACCTTGTTCATTATTTCATCATCTAATTTATAATGATAACTGTCAATTTTTGTAAAATATTTCTCTTTGTAATTCTCAAAATCGTTCCTAAATGAACCTTGCATAAAAATCCCTGTTCTCGC
>CAYVPX010000079.1:2487-4676 GCA_964453935.1 uncultured bacterium
CTACTTTTTTATCTTCTATATTTATTGCAAAATTTGTTTTAATAAATTCCTTTAATGATGCAGCTTTTTTCATAATATTGTATTTAACCTTTTAATAATTCCTTTAATATTTAATACCTCGTCCACACACCCTTTGTCTATGGCACTTTTCGGCATTCCCCATACGATTGAAGTGTCTTTATCCTGTGCTATGGTATATGACCCATTTTGGTACATTTTATTTAAGCCTTCCGCACCATCGCTACCCATTCCGGTTAAAATTATACCCAAAGCATTTTTCCCGAAAGAAGCTAAAGATCCCAGTAAAAAATCACCTGCCGGTCTTAACCCCAAAATAGGTGGTCTTTGATGCATATAAACCTTTTTAAATTTATTTACTTCAATATGAAAATCATCTTCGGAAAAATAAATGATTCCCCTTTCCAAACGTTCACCCTTTTTTGCAATTTTAACAGGCAACTTTGAAAAATTATTAAGCCATTTAACAAGACCGGTTGAAAAACCGGGGGAAATATGCTGAACGCATATAATAGGTACACGAATATGTGAATCTAAATTTGAAAACAGTTCTTTTAGGACTTTGGGACCACCTGTTGAAGAAACAATACCTACTATATCTACATTATCCGGCATAAAATCTTTTTTTTCTTTAGGCTTGATCAATTTTTTACCAATTTCAGCCAATTCAGAGAGTTTATTGATAAAACGTTTTCTATACTGCTCATCTTTTTCCCACATTGTAATGCTGGGTTTCTCCATAAGATCAATATACCCGAATTTCAAGAGTTGAAAGATCTCAACCTGATCCTCTAAATTACTTGATACAGTCAAGATCAAGATGGGAACAGGGAATTCTTGAACCAATTTTTCTATTGCTTCAATTCCATTTCCGCCGGGCATATGAATATCCATTGTAATCACATCGGGTTTGAATTTTTTGGCAAAATAGACCGCTTCATTTCCGTTATTTGCTTCAGAAACAACAAGGAATTCAGGAACATCCGAAAATATTTCCCTTAATGTTCTTCTTACAACAATTGAGTCATCAACAATTAAAATCTTTATCATTATATATTATCCAAAATGGACCTCACTGTAGTTACAGAAAAATCTCTTTTCCTTATAAACCTATAATACCATGCTTTATTAACACCGAGATCCTCTTCATCAGTAGTAGATACAAAAATAAAGGGGATACCTTTCCATTTTGGATTTTTCTTAACATTTTTTATCAATTCTATACCATCCATTTCCGGCATTTGGATATCTGAGATGATAAGATCTATCTTGTTCTTTTTCAAGACCTCCAGTGCGTCAACACCACTTGATGCGGGAAAAGTATTAACATTGAGGTCTTGAAGAATGGAGATTTCTATTCCTCTGGTTGTAAATGAATCATCTACAACCAAAACATTTAAGATCTTTTTACCAGTTTTCCTTGAGGGATTTTTTTCATGTAGATTAACAGTTAAATGCTGATTTTCGTAAAAATAATCAGGATTCAACAGAGGAACAAGTCGCTCATTATCATATAAAAATGCTCCTTGAAATAATTTGCTTTTATTTAAAGGAAAGTTCATTTTTTTAATAACAACCTCTTTTTGATTAACAATATTATCAACTAATAAACCGAATTTATGAAAATTAAAATTTATTATTATTAAATATTTCTCATTTTTGCTATGTTCAGCAGATAAAAAATTTGAAAATGAAAAAATAGGTATCAGATTATCATTGAATTCTATATATCTTTGTTCTTTCATTTTTTTTACCCTAAAAGCAGAAAGTTTTTGGACCTCGGACACGGCATCAATTTGGAGAGCATAGAACTGATCAGAAACAATAAATGTAACGACATTTATTATAGTAAGAGATGTTGGAATAGACAGTATAAATGTAAGACTCTCCTTTGGCTTATTGATAATTTCCACCTTGCCTTTTAATTCCTTATTTATAACCTCAGACACAACATTCATTCCAATACCGCGACCTGAAATATCAGATGTTTCTTTTTTAGTAGAAAAACCCATATTAAAAATAAGAGAATAAATCTCATTATCAGACATATTTTTTATATTCTTGTCCAATATCCCATTATTCTTTGCAGTATCCACGATCATATTTTTATCAAGTCCGTTCCCGTCGTCTTTTATTTTTACAATAACATAATCCGGTGTTTTTTCAAAAGA
>CAYVPX010000079.1:4776-8048 GCA_964453935.1 uncultured bacterium
TTTATTATTCTGTGTTTCCAAAAGTTTAATTGTTTCTTTAAGATCATTATTCAACGCAATACCAATATTCCTGTCTTTCACAATAAATTCAAAGTATTTTAAACGTTGTTCCAAATTCTGATAGAAATTATCATTAATAATAATTTCTTCTAAAAATCCTCTTAACCGGTCAATTTTTCTTGTTGAAATAGTGATCTTTTCTTCAATATCAGAAGTACTTACTCGCTTTTCTTTTGAATCTGGATTTGTTACTTTATTTTTTGGTATTTTTTTTACTTTATCTTTTTTGATCTTTGTTTTTTCAGCACCTTTTCCGAGGATTCGTTGAATTTCATTTATAACGATCAAATAATCCTCATCAACATTATCCTCTGTCTGCATTCTCAATAAATTTTCTTCTAAGGAATCTATTACCATAAGAGAAACATTTAATATATCATCTGAAAATTCTAACTCTTTTTTCTGTATTTCTTTAAAAAGGTCTTCCCATTTATGAACAGTTTCCGAAATTTTATCCAATCCAACCATACGAGAAGATCCTTTTAGTCCGTGTATTTCTCTTAAGATAACTTTTAGATTTTCATCACTTAATGTTTCATTTGCAAGCATTGCGTTTGATATTAGCGTAGTCCTTTCTTCAAATTCTTCCTTAAATATACCTACAAGTTCTTTTTTGGAAAATTCCTTATTCATTTACATTAAACTTCAAAATAGTCTGACATTTCCTTTAATTGTGTTGAGATCTTATTTAAATTTTCAACTAATGATAATAATTGTCTAGTTGAAGTTGCCGATTGATTTGCAACAGTTGAAATATCCTTCATTGCCTCTAATAATTGATCACCTGCTGTTTTCTGCTGAAGTGTCGATATCTTTATCTGCTTTGAAGCATCTGTTGATTTCTCCATTACACCTTTTAAACTATCTGCAAAGGTCTTCACCTCATTTAATTTATTTACGCCAAGATTAACATCCTTGATTTGAGATTCCGAGGATATAATGGACTCTTCAACGGAATATTTAACCTTTTCAACAATTATCTTTATCTGTTTTGTGGAATTATTCACAGATTCTGCTAAATTTTTTATCTCTTCTGCAACTACGCTGAATCTCTTCCCTGATTCACCGGCACCGGCTGCCTCAATACTTGCATTCAAGGCAAGTAATTTTGTCTGTACTGCAATCTCTTCTATAATATCCAAGATATTTGATATCTCCTTTGATAATTCACCAAGCTTCATAATTCTATCGGTTGTACTAACAGAAGAATTCTTTATCTCATCCATGCTTTTTAAAAGTTCGTCTATTTTTCCCTTTAATTCCGCACCATTTGTTAATGTTTCTTCTGAAAAACTTGCAACAATATTTGCATTCTCAGTGATCTGCTTTGATGTTGTAGCAAATTCCTCCACTGTTGATGTTACCTCTTCAATAGAAGCTGCTGACTCTGTAGCACCGCTGTTTAGCTCTTCTGTGGATGTCAGAACCTCACTTGATGCCTCGGATAAAGTAATGGATGTTTCTTTTAAATTCATAATGATTTTTTTTAACCTTGTATATGTTTCATAAATTGCTTTACCTAATTCTCCTTCTTTCAAATGTTCAGACAGATCATCCTTCAATTTTCCTTTTTCCAACATGGTTAAATAATCTGTAACCGTTAAAAGATGCTCGGAAAGACGGAGAAAAGCACCTGTTAATGTACCTTCATTCACTATATTCTCATCTTTTAATAGGGATATTTTGTCATCCGCAGCAAGGGTTGCTAACTTCGCAATATGTTTTACCCTCTCTATCATTTTAGCATAAGCATGTCCAAGATCACCCTTGAATTCTTCTTGTAGTACATCCGCATCAAGATTGTCATTTGCAATTGCAATAAGCTGCTTTTTTGAAAGATTTAAACTTTTCATCATATTATTAAAACTCATCACAAGGAAACCAAATTCATCTTTGGTGCTCTCTGTAACTGAAACATCAAGATTCCCGTTCTCAACATCGTACATTGCACTTCTCAATTTTCTAGTTCTTGAAATAACACTCTGCCCAAGACTACCAGCAATAAAGGAGACATATAGTAAAATGCCAATCCTGATGATTTCATTAAATACAATTGGATTTGCTGTGGTAATTTTTTGTGCAGCGGGAATCAAAGGTTCTAAAATAAGAGTACCAATAAATAATATGACTGAAATTACTCCAACATATAGTGCCTTCCCCAAACCAAGATCAATTGCATTATGAATGATACCCAAAAAATAAGTAATAATTATTGGTGAGGTAAAACCTCCGGTATAGGGAACCGGAATAGAAATTCCAATGGCATCAACAACAGGGAACATATATTTCATCCACTCTTGATATTTATTCATCTTTTGAACAACAATAATTATAAATAAGTTCTGTAATAGGAGAAGTGTAATAGGAATAACTATTATCCACCAAGGCATATAATAGGCTTTTATTAGTTTACCAATTGTAAATAAAAGTCCAACAAAAATTACAGCACCAAATCGATCTTTTACACCAAAATTGGCAAGTTCCTTTTCTTTAGCAATAACTTCATCTCTAAAATTACTTTCGTAACTCATGCTTCCTCCTGTTCTATTTTGCAAAACGAACAAAATAAATAAAAATCATAACCTTTATAACAATTCTTTAAATCAATATCCAAACTGTAAAGCAATCCCCGGTTGCCACAAGAACCCTTTATCAGTATCAAGAGTGGCATCCCTCATATCAAATGCAACCTTATAAGCATTAAGTTCAAGCATAATACTTATTGCTTTTAATTTGAACCTTAAACCTATGAACCCGCCATAATAATTTGAGGGCGCCCCATCGCCGGAAAAGTCATCTGTAAAATTATAGTGTGTATACATATATTTGGGTCCAAAATAAATGGAAATAGCATCAATAGGACGAATATCAAATATTAAGTTACCAAAGGCACCCCAACCGGTTAAACTGAACAGATTGGAATAGACGCCACCCACATTGATAGCTGATTTAAAAAAACCAAGGTCCAAAAATCTCCACTTATAATCCAATGATAGGTTCGTTGAATAAAGTTTGAAACCAAGGTCCATATTATTGGTCAAACCATATTTAAAAAACAGCTCCATTATCTGATAATTATTCAAAAAATCATTTGCGCTGGTGTCTGCTCCCGAGTCAGCCTTTATCTGATAGAGTGAAAAACCAATACCCCCGGCAAATTTACCTTCTCTTACAGTATCAGCATTTTGATAAGTTGTAAGCGAATAACAACC